>JALHUB010000119.1 GCA_022865685.1 Dehalococcoidia bacterium
CGGATTGCTTTGAAGTGCCCGCGTCGCCATCTAGCGCAACGAAGTATTCAGCCGGGCACTGCTTCATGATCTACAGCCAAATCTGGAGGTTACCTAAGACCCGATCTTTTCCGCCCAAGCTGATTAGTCCGACATTGTCGGGTAGGGTCTTGTCCACCTTTTCCGCCCAGATGGGGAAAACCACCTCCGCTTCCGTGCCTCCTTCAACGAAAAGCACTACGTCTTTTGCGTAAGCATCGCTGGGAATGGATCCGAGTTGTGCCAGGACGCGACGTAGGTCAGCCTCTGTTTCAACCCGCTCAATTGCCCCTGAACCTTTGTCGTCAAGACAACAGAGCCAGTTATTCGTACGCTTGTCCTTGTCCATCATCACGGGCGAATGCGTAGTGATTAGTAGCTGATGCGCCCGCGTCGATTTCTTAAGATACGCAAAGAGCTTGCGAATCAGCACTGGATGAAGATGACTCTCGGGCTCTTCAAGGGCGCAAATGACAGGTCCCTCGCTCACAGCCTTTGCCAAAGCCAGAACGGCCTGCTCTCCCCCGCCGTGATGGCTGATGGGCAACGCCTGAAAGTCATCCTCGACGAGCAGGCCAGCTGCGTGATCGCGCAGTGTCTTACCCGTGAAATCGCGGTATGTGGCTCGCAGCCTCCGGGCCCGAGCTTCTGAATCGACTGTTAGGTCGCCTAGAAGGGAGTTCACCTCCTGCAGGAGGGCCAGCGAAAGCGCCGATGCGCGCTGTCCAGGCACACGCTGCTCCTCCCGAACTGCAGGTGTCAACTTGAAGGCGCCGGTGACCAAACGTTCAAGCTCGGCGAGGAAAGGGCTAGGCGACTCCTGCGGCGGCTTGTGAGCCGCCCAGTCGAACTCGGGCGCTTCGTGGTCGTCCGGTGGCCGCTCTTGGAGCGACAGCCCCTGCGCTGAGGACCATTCTCTATAGTCCGCACCTACGTTCTGAGTCGAAAGCTGCACTGTCCCGTCTCTGACCAGTTTGTCGAGTTCAGGGGAGCTATGAAATGCCCAGCCCTTGTCTCGATTAACCATTAGCCTGGGATTGTCGGCCCAGTCGGCAGATGGTTCTGGCGGGAAGCATTCCATGATCCAATGAGTCAGCGCCTCTGCATGGGCCTGGGCTTCAGGATCGTTTGGGACAGGAAGAGGTTGGTCATCTTGGATAAGTTCTTGATCACCCCATCTCACCGAGACAGTTCGCCATCCGCGACGAACATCTAGCTCGCGGTGGACAGCGAGAAGGCTTCCCTTGCTGAGGACACGCTTCCCACCTGCGGCGATTTCGCTGATGGGCGCCTTTAGAGCGTCGGCTTCGTTGGACTGTAATTCCAACTCAATTGCCACCGAGATGGGCCTTTTCGTGACTCGTCGGTGCCAATAGAAGTCATTCCCCACCCAGGTTGAAGAGCCTCCGGTGGCCCGAAACTCAGCGAAGAACCTATCCAGCGTCTCAAGGAGGAACGACTTTCCACTACCGTTAGGACCCACAATTATGTTGAAATCCCCAATGTCGCTCATCTGGACATGCTCGAATCCTGCGACGTTGTCAACTTGGAGACCACGTATTCTCACGGGTGCTCACCTCCGCTCGGCTGTCTGCGTCGCCAACTTGCTCGCTCCTTGCGCACGTACGCGTCCATCTCCTCGCGTGTGTTGCCGTATACGCCTTTCATGCTGCCGTGGAAATATTCCACCCAATCCTCCGGTTCCGGTCGCAGAACGATGCGGTCATCTTCCAGTCGCAGCATAAGCCTGCGCCCCGGCTCAAGCCCAAGACGGTGGACCATCACAACAGGCAGGGTGATCTGGTTCTTGCTCGAAAGCTTGGCTACAGCCACTTGCGGCACCCCTTCCGCGGCCATCGCAAGATACTCCAATACGGCCTCTCTTGCTTTACCGCGAGGCGTTTCCTTTGTCAAGGCCGCGACTCCTTTACTTCGGGGACGGTCGCTTGGTAGGTGTCTGGTCTGTCGACTGGACCGCGCGCTGCTGGACCTGGGGCATGCGGTTGAGCGCGTTCATCAACGCCTTCGCCGCCGCGACGACGATGTCCGTGTCGGCGCCGCGACCGACGTAGGTGTTGCCGTCCGCCTGCACCCGCACCAGCACCTCGCCCAGGGCGTCGATGCCGGCGGTGATGCTCTTGACGGAGAACTCGAGCAGCGTGTTCGGCACGCCGACGATGGCGTCGATGGCCTTGAAGGCGGCGTCGACGGGTCCAGTGCCGGTCGCCGATTCGACGATCTCGCGGCCGCCTGGCGCCCTGATCCGCGCCGTCGCCGTGGCCACCAGGTGGTTGCCGCAAGAGACCTGCAGGAGGTCGAGGTGGTAGGTCTCTTCCACTGTCCGCAGCTCGTCGCCGATGAGGGCCTCGATGTCGCGGTCCTCGATTTCAGCTTTCTTGTCGGCGAGGTCCTTGAAGTCGGCAAAGGCGCGCGAGAACTCCTCGGCGGTGAGCTCGTAGCCCAGCGCCCGCAGACGCTCGCGGAAGGCGTGCCGTCCCGATAGCTTGCCGAGGACGAGCTCGGCGCCGCCGGACGGCAGGCCGATCTCCCGCGCGTCCATTATCTCGTACGTCTCGCGCATCTTGAGGATGCCGTCCTGGTGTATGCCCGACTGGTGGCGGAAGGCGTTGCCGCCGACTATCGCCTTGTTCGGCTGGATGACGATGCCGGTCAGGTCGGAGATGAGGCGGCTGGTGCGATAGATCTCCTTGCTGTTGACGCCCGTCGTGACGCCGTAGAGGTCCTGTCGCGTCTTGAGCGCCATCACGATCTCTTCGAGGGAGGCGTTGCCGGCGCGCTCGCCGATGCCGTTGACGCAGCACTCGACCTGACGCGCCCCGGCGCGCACGGCGGCCAGCGAGTTGGCGACTGCCATGCCGAGGTCATTGTGGCAGTGCACGGAGACGACGGCTTTGTCGATGTTCGGCACCCTCTCGAAGATGTTGCGGATGAACTGCGCGAACTCCTCCGGCACCGAGTAGCCGACGGTATCCGGGATATTCACTGTCGTCGCGCCGGCGTCGATCACCTGCTCCAGCATCTGGTAGACGTACTCGGGGTCGGAGCGGCTGGCGTCCATGGGGCTGAACTCGACGTCTGAGGTATAGCCTTTCGCCCGTGCTACCTGGGTGCGCGCCATCTCCAGTACCTGGTCGCGGTTCTTGCGAAGCTGGTGCGCCATGTGGATGTCAGAGGTGGAGAGGAAGATGTGTATTCGGGGCTGGGCAGCGCCCTTCAGCGCATCCCAGCAGGCATCGACCGCCATGGGCGCCGCGTGCGCCAGGCCGGCGACGGTGCAGCGCTTGATCGTGCCCGCGATGGCCGTCACGCACTCGAAGTCGCCCGGCGAGGATGCAGGGAAGCCTGCCTCGATGACGTCGACGCGCAGCCGTTCGAGTTTGCGGGCGATCTCCAGTTTGTCCTGTATGTTGAGGGCCACGCCCGGCGATTGCTCGCCATCGCGAAGCGTTGTGTCGAAGATGATTACCTTGTCTGCCATTTCTTGCTCAACCTCCTGTGGTTTCTGACGCGATCGTGTCGATGAGTCGACCGGCCCTCCTCCGCTGCCACGGGGAGGGCTATCGCAGGTTGAGCAGTTGCCGGCTCCGTGCGTTATGCATCTTCGTTCCGATCAGACGTATCTTCACTGTCGGCCCGCCCGGCTACGTCTCATCGCCTACGCTCCGGCGGGTACCCGCCGCGATTCCGATCGTCCGCGTAGGTCGGGCGAGACGCCCAACCTCGCTGCCCGAGGCGGGCAGGATGCCCGCCCTACGGGGAGCCACGAGCAGCCTATTTCCCCTTCTTGAGCCAGCTCATCATGCTTCCGAAAGATGGGGAGGTCCCCGCGGGCTGAAGCCCGCGGCACACGTTTCCTAGACGACCTGACCTCGCAACGGTCGCCTGTCCGCAAAACCATCCATTCGCTCTTTCTGGCTGCGCACGTATCTCAGGCGGCTGGCAAGGCTGCCCGGCTCGACTTCGCAGAAGGCGTAGCCTCGTTGCCAAAAAGAATCCGTGCCAGCATCGAGCCTTAGCTCTGGGAACTGCTGGAATACTTCTCGCGAGGCCCTCCCTTTGAGTAGACGCATCGCATTGAGGAGCTCCTTGCTCGAAAGTCGCAAAAGCATGTGGACGTGGTCGACAACTGTCTCACAGGCCAGCAGTTCAATTCCCTTCTCGACGGCTGTGTTAATCAGTCATTTCTTTACGGCTTCCAAAATCTCGCCTAACAGCAGCCATCTCCTCCGCTTACAGGAAAACCAGACATGAAATATCATGTCGTTCCGATTCCTCTATGCCGCGGGCTTCAGCCCGCGGTGTTGAGTCGTCGCCTATTTCCCCTTCTTGAGCCAGGACATCATGCCGCGGAGCTCTGAGCCGACTTCCTCGATCAGGTGCTCGGCGTTCTGGCGCTTGAGCGCTCGATAGTGCGGCCGGCCGACCTGATTCTCTAAGAGCCACTCGCGGGCAAAGCTGCCGTCCTGGATCTCCGTCAATATGTCCTGCATGGTCTCGCGGACGCAGTCGTCGATGACGCGAGGGCCGCGCGTGTAGTCGCCGTACTCCGCCGTGTCGCTGATGGAGTAGCGCATGTAGCCCATGCCGCCCTCGTACATCAGGTCGACGATCAGCTTGAGCTCGTGCATGCACTCGAAGTAGGCGATCTCCGGCTGGTAGCCCGCGTCGACGAGCGTATCGAAGCCGGCCTTCACCAGCTCGGTGACGCCGCCGCAAAGCACGGTCTGTTCGCCGAAGAGGTCGGTCTCGGTCTCCTCCTCGAACGTTGTCTCCAGGACGCCGGCGCGCGTGCAGCCGATGCCTTTGCCGTAGGCGAGCGCGACCTCCTTGGCCTTGCCACTGGCGTCCTGGTGGACGGCGACGAGGGCGGGCGTGGCGCTCCCCTCAGTGTACAAACGCCGCACGAGGTGGCCAGGGCCCTTGGGGGCGATCATCGACACGTCGACGCCGGCCGGTGGCACGATCTGGCCGAAGTGGATGTTGAAGCCGTGGGCGAACATCAGCGTCTTGCCCGCGTTCATGCTCGGCTCGATTGCCTCGCGGTAGACGCGGGCCTGGTGCTGGTCGGGGACGAGCATCATGATGACGTCGGCGGCGGCCGCGACTTCGGCGGCTGTCTGGACCTTGTGGCCGGCGTCCGTCGCCTGCTTCCACATGTCGCTGCCCGGAAGCTCGGCGACGAGCACCTGGCAGCCGCTATCGCGCAGGTTCAGGGCATGGGCGTGCCCCTGGCTGCCGTAGCCGATGATGCCGATCGTCTTGCCCTGCAAGAGAGCGAGGTCCGCATCCTTATCGTAGTAGATATTGGCCACTCGACGCTCCTTTCTGAGCGGGAGGATTGAAGTTCTCCCCTACGGTCCTGTGCACGTGTTTCACGCCGAGACTGGAAAGTCTCGGCTACGATATTCATTGGCCCATCCTACAGGAGGCTGCCGACGCGCGGCTTGCCTTGTCCGGCAGGTCGGTAGCGTTGCGCGGCTGCCCCTTCTTCCTCGACTGCGCTGACGGCACGGCCGCGCGTTACGGCGACGCGCCCGGTGCGCGCCATCTCGCGGATGCCGTGGGGCCTGAGCATCTCGACGGCGGCGTCGATCTTGTCCTCTGTGCCGGTGATCTCGACGACTACCGTCTCCGGCGAGGCATCGACGATCTCGCCGTGGAAGATGTCGACGATCTCTATTATCGCGCCGCGGTTCGAGTCGCCGGCGTTCACCTTCATGAGCGCCAGCTCGCGGGTCACTATCTCCTCCTCCGCGAGGTCGCTGATCTTGACCACGTCGACGACCTTGTAGAGCTGCTTCGTCACCTGTTCGACGTCACTGGCGGGGCCGCCGAGCACGAATGTCATGCGCGAGAGGCCCGGGATTTCGCTATGGCCAACGGCCAGGCTCTCGATGTTGAAGCC
>JALHUB010000120.1 GCA_022865685.1 Dehalococcoidia bacterium
ACTGCTCACAGCCCTTCCCTTCGGTCTGGGGTATCGTTTATTCTAGCACAGGCGAGACCCCCAATCGCTTGATCCAATTTTCACTAATGGCTAACATGAGCGTACACCACACCAGGAGGTCTGTCATGACGAACCTGCGAATCCCCGGACCAACTCCCTGCGCCGACGAAGCCCTGCAAGAGATGTCTCGCCAGATGATCAACCATCGCGGACCGGAGTTCGGCGCGATGCTCCAGCGCATCACCGCCGGCGTCAAGAAGGTCTTCGAGACAAAGAACGACGTCTTCATCCTTACCACCTCCGGCACCGGAGCCATGGAAACCGCCGTCGTCAACTTCCTGTCGCCCGGGGACCGCGTTCTCGTCGTGTCCATCGGCGCGTTCGGCGACCGCTTTGCCGACATCGCGCAGACGTTCGGCGCCGACGTGACGAAGCTCTCATTCGACTGGGGTACTGCCGCCGACCCGGCGAAGCTCGACCAGGCGCTCTCCGAGGGTCAGGGCTACAAGGCGATGCTCGTCACCCACAACGAGACCTCGACGGGCGTGACCAACCCGCTGGCGGAGCTGGCCGCCGTCGGCCGCAAGCACGACGTGCTGGTAATCGTCGACGCCGTGAGCAGCCTCAGCGCCGTCCCCTGCCGCGTCGACGCCTGGGACCTCGACGTCGTCGTCACCGGCTCACAAAAGGGCTGGATGGTGCCGCCGGCACTGGCGATGATCTCGGTCAGCGACCGCGCCTGGAAGGCCTACGACGCGGCCAAGATGCCCCGCTACTACTTCGACGTGGGCAAGGCGAAGAAATACCTGGAGACCAATCAGACCCCCTGGACGCCCGCCATCTCCGTCTTCTTCGCGCTGGACGTGGCGCTGGAGATTATGCTTGCCGAAGGCCTGGAGAACATCTTCGCGCGACACGAACGCGTCGGAAAGCTGACGCGGGAGGGCGTGAAGGCGCTCGGTCTGGAGGTACTGGCCGACGAGCGGTTCGCGTCGAACACTGTCTCAGCGGTAAAGGTGCCGCAGGGCGTCGATGGCAAGGCGCTCGTCAAGCTGATGCGTGAGGAGTACGATACAGTCCTCGCCGGCGGTCAGGCCTCGCTGGCCGGCAAGATCTTCCGCATCGGACACCTCGGGCTGGTAACCGAGAAGGACATCACCGACTGCCTGGCCGCACTGAAGCTGGCGCTGCCGCGGGTGGGCTTCGCGCCTGCCTCCGTCTGACGGCCGCAACCTCGACACCGGGAGCAAGGATGGACCGAAGGGTTCTTGTCACCGACCCCATTGCCCAGGACGGCATCGATGCCCTCGCGCCCTGCGCGCAGGTCGACGTCAGGCTGGGCATCGCCCCCGACGAGCTGCTGCGCGTCATCGGCGAATACGACGCCCTCATCGTGCGCAGCGAGACGAAGGTCACGGCGGCGGTCATCGACGCCGGCAGGAAGCTGGAAGTCATCGGCCGCGCCGGAGCAGGCGTCGACAACATCGACGTAGATGCGGCGACGAAGCGCGGCATCATCGTCGTCAACACGCCCCTGGGCAACACCATCTCGGCTGCCGAGCACACCATCGCCCTGATGCTGTCGCTGTCGCGCTACATTCCCCAGGCAAACGCTACGCTCAAGGGCGGCAAGTGGGAGCGCCAGCGGTTCATGGGCGTCGAGGTGCGCGGGAAGACGCTGGGCATCATCGGCCTGGGGCAGATAGGCTCCGAGGTGGCGCGCCGGGCCCGCGGCCTGGACATGCACGTCGTAGCCAACGACCCCTTCGTGTCGGAGGAGCGGGCGCAGTCGCTGATAGTGGAAATGGTCTCCCTTGAGGATCTGCTGCGACGCTCCGACTACATCGCCATTCACACGGCGCTGACGCCTCAGACGCGGGGGCTTATCGGCGAGAGAGAGTTGCGGCTGGTCAAGCCGGGCGCGCGCATCATCAACGTGGCCCGCGGCGGCATCGTCGACGAGGAGGCGCTGTACAACGCTGTCGAGGAGGGGCGCGTCGCCGGCGCCGCTGTAGATGTTTTCAGCAAGGAGCCGGCGCAGGACAACATCCTCTTCAAGAGCGACCGCATCATCGTCACACCGCACCTGGGGGCTTCGACGGCAGAGGCGCAGGAGCGCGTGGCGCTGGACGTCGCCGAGCAGATCGCCGCCATCTTCCGCGGCGAGCCGCCGGCCTACTCCGTGAACGCGCCGCTGGTGCCGCGGGAGACGATGGCGATCATCGGGCCGTATGTCGAAGTCGCGGTAAAGACAGCGTCGCTGGCGACCCAGTTGAGCACTGGGCAGCTCAGCAGCGTCGACGTGGAATACCTGGGTGAGATCGCGGACCACGACGTGACGCCGCTCAAGGCCGCCGTCATCAAGGGCCTCCTGCAGCCCGTCAGCGAAGAGAACGTGACCATCGTCAACGCCAACCTTGTGGCGGAGCACCGCGGCCTGCGCATCAGCGAGCGCAAGGGCTCCTACGAGGGCATTTTCACGAACCTCATCCAGGTGCGCGCGACTACCAAGGAAGGCACGACCACGGTCTCCGGCACCATGGGCCACGACGGCCCGCACATCGTCCAGATCAACGAGTTCTGGGTCGACGTCTCGCCCGGCGCCGGCTACCTGCTAATCTGCGAGAATGTCGACCGCCCGGGCATGATCGGCACCGTCGGAATGATATTGGGCAAGCACCAGACAAACATCAATTCGATGCGCGTGGCCGCCGGCGAGCGCGGGAGAGCGATGATGGTCCTTGGCCTCGACAGCGCCGCGACGGATGAGGTAGCGCAGGAGATAGGCGCCATGCCGGACGTCTTCTCAGTCCGGCGTGCGGAAATATAGCCTCCCCAACGGCGCTAAGAATCACGTAGCTGGGACTTTCCACTCGGAGGTCCGCGGCCGGACTCTCCAAACCCTTCCTGTTCCACCTCTGAGACGACCTCAGCGCCCCTGCTTAACGGTTATTTTACGTTTCCTTATCGGGGTCTTAGTCACGCGTTCTGTAAACTGGGCCTTGTAGCAGTAACGAGACGAGGATACGGCCGGAGGGGCAGCGATTGGCCGGCCTCGTGCTTCAGATGAAACGAGACTAGGGCTTTGTCTCTCGTCCGACCTCGCGAGAGCAGGCAACATACCCCGCAGCAACGGGCCGCCTTTCGTCCACAGGCGACCCGTTGCCATATGTGCGCGCCATCACGAGATGTTGCGAGGTTCTTTGCCGGACGTGGATCGTGCGGGTTGGGCGGAAATGTAGCGGGGGGCTTCAGCCCTCCACGTCATCCGTTCGCGATAATGACCTGTCATGGAGGCTGGATACCTTCGTTGAGGCTGCCGCTGCGAAAGCCCGCCAGGTCCAGCGTCACGTACACGTACCCCAGCGACTTCAGCCCGTCGACCACGCGCGCTCGCGCACCTTCCTGGACCAGCAGCGTCATGCCCGCCGGATCGACCTCGATGCGGGCGGTCCTTCCATGATGACGGACGCGCACCTGGCGCAGTCCCAACCCGCGCAAGAGACTCTCCGCCGCTTCGATTTGCCCCAGCGCCTCGCGGCTGACGGGCGTCCCGTACGGTATGCGCGAGGCCAGGCAGGCCATCGACGGCTTGTCCCAGGTCGGCAGGCCGCGCTCCTTCGATAGCCCGCGTATCTCCTCTTTCGTAAGCCCGGCCTCCAGCAGTGGCGAACGCACGCCGTGCTCAAGGGCCGCGCGCCGGCCCGGACGGAAGTCGTTCTCGTCGTCGGCGTTGCTGCCGTCGAGAACGAAGGCAAAGCCCAGGCCGTCCGCAATCGCCCTGAGCTGCCGGAACAGCCCCGCCTTGCAGTGATAGCAGCGGTCGGGGGCATTCCGCACGTACTCCGGCGACTCCATCTCCGACGTCTCAACGGTCTGGTGCCGGATGCCTATGGCCCGCGCAAGCTCCCGCGCCGCCTCGACCTCCGACGCCGGGACGGCAGGCGAGACCGCGGTTACTGCGATAGCGCGGGAATCGAGGACGTCGCGCGCGACGGCGGCGAGAAACGTGCTGTCGACGCCGCCGGAGAAGGCCACCAGCGCCGAGCCCATCTCGGCGACGAGACGCCGCAACTCGGCCCGTTTCTTCTCAATCGAGGTCGTCAAGGGTCCTCCGCTCAATAGGCTGCTTTTATCTTAGCACTGCCTTTCGGGCGGAGCCACGAGCGGCGGCGCGAACCACGGCAGAGGGCGCCCGGTAAAGGTTCCTCGGAATCTGACCGATACCTATATGAAGCGAGGCACTAGCAAGACTCGATAGGTGTGGCATGCCGCGAAGCGTAAAGGGCGACGTACTCTACCCGTTCGCCACGCTCAGCCTCATCGCTGTCGTGCTCGTCGGCGTGGCCATCTCATTCTTAGTCGGACACGAGATCGAGACGCGCACGAAGGCCGGCGCGTCGGAAGCGGTGGCTGACTCGACCGTCGCCGTCCTCCAACCCGAGGTCGACGGCCTTGACCTCCAGACGCCGCTGTCCGGCCCTGCCTACGACGGTCTCCAACAGGAGGTGTCCCGCCATGTCCTGTCCGGCGAGACCCTCCACCTTCGCATCTTCAACCGCGAAGGCATCACTGTCTATTCGAGCGAGCCGTCGGAGGTGGGTCGCGCCCTTGCCGACACGCAGGCCATGGCGGCTGCGCTGAAAGAGAAGACCGTCGGCGTAACCCGCGACGGTGGAACGTCCGGAGACGGCGGCGTGAGCAGCGTTGGTCCTCTTCTCAGGGTTTACACACCCCTCTACTCTTCGACCAGGCACGAGGTAGCCGCAACCGTTGAAATCTACCGCGACTACTCAGCCACCGCCGCCACCGCCGCTACGGCGCAGCGATACGCGTACCTCTATGTCGGGTTCGGCCTATTGGCCCTGTACGCCGTGCTCCAGGCCGGCGTCTGGGGCGTGACCAGAGCGCTGGCGAAGGACCACGCGCGGCTCACCTATCTCTATCAGACCGGCGAGCACGTTCGGTCGTCGCTGGACCTGCAGGAAGTGCTAAGCCTGATCGTCCGCGACTCGACCCTCCTCGTTCAGGGGCAGTACAGCATGGTCTGCCTCGTCGAGCAGGAGTCGAGCGCGCTGGCCGCCAGAGCCACGTACGATCACGATAAGGGTTCCGTAGCCCTCCACCGTAGCGAGGTCGGCGACTGGCTGTTCCATCGCGTTCTGGCGACCGGCGAGACAAATGTGGTGAGCACCTGGAAGGCCGACTACAGGCGCGTCTTCGGCGTGGAGATCGACGCGCCGATGTCGATAGCGTGCGTGCCGATGACGCTCCGCAACAAGGTCACGGGCGTCATTGCCGTCCTCCGTCGTGCCTCCGGCGAAGGGTTCAGTCGCGCAGAGTCGAACATGCTCGAAGAGCTGGCGGCGCAAGCGGCGATGGCCGTCGAGCAGGCCAACCTGTTCGCCAAGGTCCGCGCCTACGCAAGCGAGCTAGAGCTGAGCTACGACACGACACTCAAGGCGCTCAGCGCTGCGCTCGACGCCAAGGATGCCGCGACCGAAGGCCACTCTGAACGCGTCGCAAACCTGACGACCGCCATCGCGCAAGAAATGAACGTGCCGGACGAGAAGCTTGTCGACATCCAGCGGGGCGCGTTGCTGCACGACGTCGGCAAGATCGGCGTGCCCGACGCCGTCCTGCGCAAACCGCGCACCCTGAGCCGTCGCGAGTGGCAGGCCATGCAGCGACACCCGCTGCTTGCCGGTATCCTCGTCTCCAAGGTCGGCTTCCTCGAAGGGGCGCTGCCTATACTCCTCTACCACCACGAGCGCTTCGACGGCGGCGGCTATCCCTTCGGCCTGGCAGGAGACCGCATCCCCCTGGAGGCGCGCATCTTCGCCGTCGTCGACACCTACGACGCAATGACATCCGACCGGCCCTATCGCAAAGCGGTGGGGCACGCGGAGGCCGTTCAAGAAATCGTGACGCACTCCGGCAGCCAGTTCGACCCCGCCGCCGTCGAGGCGTTCCTGCGCGTCATCGAGCAGTTCCCGGTTGAGGCGGAGGCAGAAACACCCGTCTCCGCCGAAGAGGAAGCAGCCTAGGCTCCCCGATGCCTCTGCACTTGACCGCGCGCCCGTGCCTCCGGTAACATAACTTGGTTCCCGAGAAGCCGCCCTCCGTCGATTCAACATTCAGAGGAAACAGCGGAGATGCAGCAGCCCCCATTCGATGACCTGCCGCGGGAGAGACTCGATATCTCCCAGAGCGCCGTCCGATCCCTATCCGGCGGGCAGGTCACAGTGACGCAGTCGGCGGTGCAGCGCCTGCTGGCGGCCGAGGCGGATATCCGCCAGAGCAGCGTGGGCTCTGTCAAAGGCGAGAGGGTATCGTTGAACCAGTGCGCGACAGCGTCGGTCATTGGGCGCGAAGTGTCCGCGGAGGGATCGCGGATCCTCTTGCTCGCGGCGCCGACGGTGCGCGGCAACGTGCGGCCCGTCCTCACCGTGCAGAGCGCCTTCGCCCTGGGCGCCGGCTTCTTCTTCGGGAGATGGCTGACCAGGTCGATCGGTCGCCTGCTGAAGGGCTGACTCTAGTTCAGGAGCTGATAGCGTGGACCGTGTTGAGTTGACCGTCGCCCAGCGTTCCGTGCTGGGCAAGAAGGTGAAAGCCCTGCGACGCAGCGGCATCACGCCCGCCAACGTCTACGGGCACCGCATTGAGTCGCAGGCCGTCGAAGTCGATACCGTGACCCTCGCGCACACCCTCAAGACGCTGGAGCGAAACGCAATACTCTCGCTGCGCATCGAGGGCGAGAAGGCGGTGCGACCGGTTATCGTGCGGGAGGTCCGGCGGGACATCCTGAACGACAAGATCCTGCACGTCGACTTCTACCAGGTGTCGCTGGCCGAGAAGATGAAGGCGGACGTCCCGTTCATCCTCGTCGGCAAGGCGCCGGCCGTCGAAGACCTCGGCGGCATCCTCCTCCAGGGCCTCGACTCCATCGCCGTCGAGGCGTTGCCGGCGGACATACCGCCGCACATCGAGATCGACATCTCGTCGCTCACGACCTTCGACTCATCGGTCCACGTGCGCGACCTCGTCATCGATCCGAAAGTCCACGTCCTCACCGAAGGCGACTCCGTGATCACGAGCGTCGCGCCGCCGCGCAAGGTCGCCGAAGCCGTCGTGGAAGAGGAGGCGGCCGCTGCGGAGGAAGAGAAGGAAGGGGCGGCTGTGGAGGAGTCCAGCGAGTAGAATCGTCGCGATGGGAGAGCAACGAGGCGTCTCGCTGTTGGCGAGGCGCCTCTTAGCGTTCGGCGAACGTTAGCCGAGTCGACGCCCCAGGAGGCCGCGCTCGCCACGAAGGAACTCCTTAGCCGGAACGGCGCGGCGTCCTTCCTTCTGCACCCGCAGCGCCGCCAGAAGCCCCTCTCCCGTCTGCACCGCGAATCCGGCGTCGCGTGCGGCCTCGTCGACCGACGGCGGCAGCGGGACGACCGTGCCCGGGGGCTCGCCGCTCTCTCCCGCCAGCGGCCACGCCTCATGAATTCGCAGGACCGAGCCGTCGAGATGCGTGTAAGCGCCGGGCCAGGGATTGTACGCGCGGACCCGCCGCCAGATCTGCACCGCGGGCAGCGCCCAGTCGATGAGGCCGTCCTCCTTACTCACCGTCGAGACGTAGCTGGCGAGCGATGCGTCCTGAGGCCGCGGCTTCAGCGAGCCGTCGATGTACCCAGGCAGTGTCTCCATCAGGAGGTCTGCGCCTTCGCGGGCCAGCCGCTCCGTCAGCGTGCCCGTCGTGTCGCGGGGATCGATGGCGACGCGGCGCTGGCGGAGGATGGGCCCCTCGTCGAGCGCGAGCACCATGAGCATGATCGTCACGCCGGTCTCGCTTTCGCCGGCCAGGA
>JALHUB010000121.1 GCA_022865685.1 Dehalococcoidia bacterium
ATCCTCGTGTCGCTGTTCGTGTTCTACAACATCTTCCCGCTGAACATGTTCCTGCAATACAAGCGAATCGGGCCCTGGCGGGACTATCTCTTCGGCGAGCGCGGCTACATTATGTTAAGCTTGACGGCGAAGTCGCTGCTGGCCTGGCAGGTGTTCGCGGGCACGCTGCGCTAGGATTCACTGCCGGCCGCACGTCACTTCACGAGGTTGTAGACCTCGAACTCGCGGTGCGTGTAGGGCGGCAGGCCCACCTTTCGTATGGCTTCGCGGCCCTCTTCGCCTAGCTCGGCGAGGTGGCGCTCATAAGCTTCTCGCGACTCCCAGACGTCGATCACCGTCAGCGTGTCGCCGGTTAGCCCCGCGAAATGGACGACCAGGCCGGGTGATGCTTCCCTGGTGCCCTTCAGGTGCATCACCTCACTCACTTTTTCGTACTGGGCGAGCGTGCCGCCCGGGATCTCGACGATGATAGCGAAAGCCATCGGTCGCCTCCCGTCCGCGCTCTTACTGCACCGTGCCTATCATGCCGACGGTTGCGGGAAGGCGGACGCCGGCCAGGTTGTAGACCGTGATCTCCTTCGGTGTCGTC
This sequence comes from Dehalococcoidia bacterium, assembly GCA_022865685.1. GTDB lineage: Bacteria > Chloroflexota > Dehalococcoidia > DSTF01 > JALHUB01 > JALHUB01. The sequence continues at coordinate 590 of JALHUB010000121.1, forward strand.
GGGACGACGCCGGACAGCCTGATTGCCGGACCCAACTTCTCAGCGAAGTACCTATCGAAGTCGGCGCGCGACTCCCACACGTCGATGACTTGCCAGCCGTTCTTGCTTGGGCCAGCGACGTGGAAGATCAATCCGCGCGGCAGGTCCTCGGTGCCCTTCTCCATGCCAAGCTCCTGGAGTATCTTGTCGTACTGGTCCTGCGTGCCGCCGGGAAACTCCATCAGTAGCGCTATAGCCATTTCCTTTTCCTCTTTCTGCGGCCGAGCGACTTTGAACCCGTGATCGGCCACCTTCAAACGTAGCGCCGCCATATGCTGACAGCGTGAGTTTCGCGGCGGCGGCGTGAAGGAAGAATGAAAGAGCTAGATCGGCTGGTCCAGGGGGATGACCAGTTGCGTTTCGGCGTCGAAGGCCTGCGTCTCGCCTAGGCCGTGAGTCGTGCTACTGGTCGCGACTGCTTGCGTGTCCAACCCCGTGTTTCTCCCCAAAACCATCCTCGACTATACTGACGCTACTCGGAGTCGGCGAAATTGCATAGCTGCGCGCTCGACGCCGGAAGCAGAGGTATTCTCGGCATGGATAAGGCCTCCCAACTGGACGCTATCTTCTTTCCGCGCAATCTCGCCGTGATCGGCGTGTCGGCAAATGAGGACACGTTCGGCGGCCGCTTCCTCAAGGCGCTGATCGACTTCGGCTTCAAGGGGAAGCTTTTCCCGGTGAACCCGAAGGGCGGCGAGGTCTTCGGCCTGAAGATCTACCCCAGGGTGTCCGACATCCCTGAGCCCGTCGACTCCGCCGACATCATGGTGCCCGCGCAGTCTGTCCCGCAGGTGCTGCGCGAGTGCCTCGCCGCGGGTGTGAAAGGCGCGCAGATCTACAGCTCCGGCTTCTCGGAAACGGGCGACCCGGAACGGGCGGCGCTCGAAGAGGAGCTGAAGACGATTGCGGCGCAGGGGATTCGAGTCATCGGCCCCAACTGCTTCGGCGTGTACTGCCCGGCCGGCGGCCACACGCTGCTCCCGGGCGGCGACTTCCCGAAGGAGAGCGGGCCTATCGGCTTCATCTCGCAGAGCGGCGGCCACGCGGTCGAGCTGGGTCGCCAGGCGAGGGGGCGCGGGCTGCGCTTCAGCAAGGCGGTGAGCTACGGGAACGCCTGCGACGTGAACGAGGCCGACCTGCTGGAGTACATGGCGCGCGACCCCGAGACGAAGGTCATCACGGCGTACCTGGAGGGCCCGCGCGAAGGCAGGCGCTTCTTCGACCTGGTGAAGTCGACGGCGCTGATGAAGCCCATCGTCATCTGGAAGGCCGGGCTGACGGAGGCGGGAGCGAGGGCCGTGCGTTCGCATACGGGCTCGCTGGGCGGCGAGGAGGCGATCTGGCGGGCGCTGTTCCAGCAGACGGCGGCGATCCGCGTCGGCAGCCTGGAGGAGATGGCGGACACGGCGGAGGCGCTGCTGATGCTGCCTCGACACACGGGACGGCGCATCGGCATGGTCGGTGGCGGCGGCGGCACGAGCGTCGCGGCGACGGACGCGTGTGCGGCTGTTGGGCTGGCGCTGCCGCCGTTCGACGACGCGATGCGAAAGAGGCTGTTGGAGCTTCTGCCGGTGGCGGGAACGATGATGCGCAACCCGGTCGACGTGGGCGTGCCGCTGGTGCCGCCGGATGTCTTCAGGCGGGTGCTCGAGACCGTCGCGGCGGTGGAGAGCATCGATACCCTAATCGCGACGCAGCCGTTGTTCTACGTTCTCGGCGGGCACTTCCCGATGCCGGTGCCACGGGACGAGATCGTGCGAATGCTCGTCGAGGTGCCGGCGGCGGTGCGAGACAAGTCCGGCAAGCCGGTCGTTGTGGTCCTCCCTGTCGGCGGCGAAGAGGTGGAGATGGCGGAGGCGGAGAAGGGCCGTCGCCGGGCGCGGGACAGGTACCGCGAGATGGGGATACTATCGCTGCCGAGCCTCGATAGGGTGGCGAAGGCGGTAGCGAACGTGGTGACGTATTACGAGAAGGCCGCGTCGACGGAGTGATGCTTCGTCGCGAAGCAGCGAAAGGACGGGGAGATGCCAGAACCATCGTTTGACCTCAGCGGCAGGGTAGCGATCGTGACCGGCGGCTCGCGCGGCATTGGGAAGGCGATTGCGCTGGCGCTGGCGAGCTACGGCGCGGACGTCGTGGTGGCGAGTCGCAAGCAGGAGGATTTGGACGTCGTGGCGGGCGAGATCCGCGCGCTGGGGCGGAAGGCGGCGGCAATCGCGACACACATGCGCAGTCGGGAGGACATCGACAAGCTGGTGCAGGCCACGCTCGACGAGTTCGGGAAGATCGACATCCTGGTCAACAACGCCGGCACGAATCCCTACTTCGGCCCGCTGCTGGACATGGAGGAGCGCACCTGGGACCAGATAATGACGGTCAACCTGAAGGGCTACTACCTCCTGGCGCAGGCGGTGGCGAAGGGGATGGTCGAGAGGAAGTCGGGCAACATCATCAACGTTGCGTCGGTCGGGGGGAAGCGGGCGTCGCCGGGGCTGGGTTGCTACTCGATCAGCAAGGCCGGCGTACTTATGTTAACTCAGGTTCTGGCGCAGGAACTGGGGCAGCACGGGATTCGGGTGAATGCGAGTGCGCCGGGGATCATACAGACGCGTTTCGCGCAGGCGCTGTGGTCGAACGAGGCGATTCTGAAGCGATCGGTGGAGCAGACGCCGCTGGGTCGCATTGGGCAGCCGGAGGAGATGGCCGGCGTGTGCGTGTGGCTGGCTTCGGACGCCTCAAGCTACGTGACGGGCCAGACGATAGTACTAGATGGAGGGCAATCGGCGTAGGGCGAGAGCACGGCTTTGGTTGACAGGATGCTTTGCCCGCCTCTACAATGATTCCGCCGGAGTTCCGGCGTAGATTTGGGCGGCCCCGTGGTGTAGCGGACTAACATGCCACCCTGTCACGGTGGAGATCGGGGGTTCGAATCCCCTCGGGGTCGCCAGACACGACATTTGAACGGCCGAACCGCACTGACAGCCATTGCGGTTCTTTCCTTTTCAGGTACCGCGCCCGAATCGAAGGTCACGAGCGATCGTCTGTCAGCGACGACAACGATGTCGATGTCTTTCGTCTCACGCATCAGGCGCGTGACCAGCGAGCCGCGCATAATCTCCTCCCAGCGGCTCGGCGCCGACTGACCCATCACGATCATCGTCGTCTTGTGCTCGTTGACGTAAGCGTCAGCCTGCCTCGACGCCGATCATTAGGGGTTCCCCTGATTGACGCCCCCTTCGACGGGAATAGAATTGAAGATGGTGTGCGGGGCAAAGGAAGGCGAACCTTTGCACGTCGATATCCTCGCTCGCGGCCAAAGCGCCGGCCCGGCGCTGCGCTGCCCCTTCTTCGTCGTCGCGGGAGACTGCGAGCCGTCCGCAGCCTGCGATCACCGCTGCTCCCTGACGAACCCGCGCTTTTGGCGTCCGAGCGTCGACCTGGAATCGACCACGTGCATGGCACCGCGGTTCGCGCGCTGCCCTCGCTTCATGGCCGCCTCGGGTTCGACAGCGCGAGGTGACGCCGCGTCGCGGCTACCCGATTCGCGGAGCTTGGAGGCTGAGCGCACGCTGAGATGGATCGGCGTGGGAGCGCTCGGTTGCGTCGCGGGCGTCGCTATCAGCGCCCTGGTTTTCCTGCTGCTTCCCGGCCCGGGGGGCAGGACGGACGGCAGCCTGCAGTCGGACGTGGCCGGCATCGTGGCAACGGCAGCGCCGAGGACGCCCGTCGACAGCGGATTCGGCCGCCGCTACCAGATGACCGAGGCAGAGGAGAGAGCGGAAATCCCCAGGCCGGTCCGACGGGCCGTGACCGCCGCCCCTCAGGTCGACGCGGAGTACCGCGAACCCTCAACGGAGCCGGCACCAACGGCGGCTTTCGCCGGGGGCGAGCCGGCTGGTCCCAACGAGGCGACGCACGTCGTCGAAGAGGGCGAGACGCTCTGGGGGATCGCGGCCGACAACGGAGTGGACGTGAGCGACCTCGCCGCGCGCAACGGCCTCCCAGAGGACGCACTGGTCGTGACAGGCGAAATGCTTGTCATTCCCGCGGCCAGTCCGTAGGACCAGCCCTAGCCAACGCCTTTCCCTGCGGCGCGTCTTCAGCCAGGGCAGATCACACCTGATCGGGCAACTTGGGCTCCAGATTGTCTGCTAGTGGGGAAACGATCTTGCCGGCCGACTTAGCTTTTCCGCCGGTAAGACCTGGCGTACCAGCCACCGACGCGAAGAGCGGCCGCGACGGCCATGCCCATGGCTACCCACGTGGCTACTGCCTGATCGGAGCCTCCGGACGTTCCGCCTGACTCAGCGGCGACGGCGGCCGGCGGCAGCAGCACGGCACCGCCTACGCCATGCGACGTGGGCCGCGGCGTAAAGGTGGCGGTCGGCGCGGACGTGCCGATGGGGGTGGGAGTCCGCGTGCGGGTCGCCGTCGGCGTGTACGTTTTTGTCGGCGTTGGCGTGTAGGTGGGCGTCGGCGGCACCGGCGTAAACGTGGCCGTTGGCGTCCAGGTGTGCGTCGGTGTAGGCGTCCACGTGTGCGTGGGCGTCGGCGTGTAGGTCGGCGTCGGCGGCACCGGCGTGAACGTCGCTGTCGGCGTGTATGTCTTCGTCGATGTAGGTGTGTAGGTATTCGTCGGCGTCGGTGTCCAGGTGTGCGTCGGTGTAGGCGTCCACGTGTGCGTGGGCGTCGGCGTGTAGGTGGGCGTCGGCGGTACCGGCGTAAACGTAGGTGTCGGCGTCCAGGTGTTCGTCGGTGTCGGCGTATACGTCGGCGTCGGAGGGATCGGTGTGAAGGTCGGCGTCGGCGTATGGGTCTTTGTCGGTGTCGGCGTGTAGGTGCTGGTTGCCGTAGGCGTGTATGTCTTCGTGGGCGTCGGTGTGTAGGTGCCGGTCGCTGTCGGTGTGTAGGTGGAAGTCGGCGTGACCGGCGTAAACGTAGGTGTCGGCGTCCACGTATTTGTCGGGGTGGGCGGCGGCGGACAGAGGTTGCTTGCCTGGATCTGGTTGGAGCGGCTGCCGACGGAGTCGCCGTCCAGCGACACATACCCGATGTGGAAGCTGGCGCCGGAGATCGACGATGAGCCGAAGCCGTCGCCCCAGCCGGGATCAGCCGCCTGCGCAAGGTGACCGCCGAACCAGAGGCCGATCACGCTGTGACTGACGGTGGTCGTGAACGTTATGTCCACTTGCACCTTGCTGTCGTCGCAGTTCTGGAAGCAGTCCGGGTCGCTGTCAGGCAGATGCGCTTCGCCGGGATCGCCCGAGCCATCGAGGCTGGGGAAAGAGACGGTGACGGAGCCGGAGCAGGAGGGAGAGCAGCCGAAGCGGAC
>JALHUB010000122.1 GCA_022865685.1 Dehalococcoidia bacterium
AGGGCGAATGCGAGCTGCCGCGCCTGGAACGGCTGCAGGCCGATCGCCGGGTCGACCTGCGCGCGTCGAATGAGCTCCGGCGACTTTGCCGCGACCTCTTCGATCTCCATGCCGCCGGCCGCGCTTGCCATCACGACGGGGCAGCCGGCCGCGTTGTCGATGATGACGCTCAGGTACAGTTCGTACTCCGGCTTGAGCTGCTCCTCGACGAGCACGCTGCGCACGAGCCGGCCCTCGGGTCCCGTCTGCGGCGTCACCAGCGTCATGCCGATGATCCGCGCCGCCGCCTCTTCGGCCTGCTGCGGCGTGTCCGCGAGGGCGATGCCGCCACCCTTGCCTCGTCCGCCGGCGTGAACCTGCGCCTTGATGACGACCGGCGCTGCCAGCTCCTCGGCGATGCGTCGCGCCTCCGCGGCCGTAGTGGCGACGTCGCCCCTGGGCACGGGGACGCCGTGGTCGGCGAGGATGCGCTTCGCCTGGTATTCGTGGACCTTCATCGTCGACCGCTCCCAGCGATCTGGGGATTTGCCCGTCCTGGGGTCATGGCGGAGGGGGAGGGATTCGAACCCCCGTCGGGACAAGTCCCGAAGCGGTTTTCAAGACCGCCGCCTTAAGCCTCTCGGCCACCCCTCCGGGCGTCGCCAGTATAGGTTAGGGCGGGAGCCGGGTCAATGCAGGCTCCGAACGCAGCCGAAACCGCGCATGGCGGAAGACCATTGACAGAGCAGCATGGGAGCCATAAGCTCTGTCGCGAGCCTAAAGTTCCAGGATGTTACATGCTAGACGCCGACAGGGTACGGCAAAGCGAACTTCGTCTTCATGCATGGGTCGCGGTTTGGTTGGCGCCCCGCAATCTTGTCGCCGTTTTCCTCGGGATCATCCTGCTGAATAGTATCGAGTCCTTCATCCCTGGGCTCGCCCTGAGTTACAGGTTCTTCCAGCACGATAGTTTCACGAGAATCCTCGATCCCGAAGAACTGCGGTACGTGCTATTCTTCGGTGTTCTGGCTAGTCCAGCCCTCGTGGTTGCGTATCTTCGCATGCCGTCGCTGATCGCGGACACTTTTGACGGTTTAGACAGCAATGACGTGTTCCGCTCGTTTCCTTGCAATGAATCAGTCACCGACGCGAACGCGAGCAGGGTGTTTGCTGAGTGTCTTTCCGGTCAGTCGTTGGAACGGAGATTCGTACGCAAAGTCGAAGACTGTTTGAGCATGCCTGCGTGGAGTGCGCTTGCCCTTGGAGCTGTGCTTGTTGGAGCTGTCTGGTGGCAAGTAAGAGTAATCCCTGATCTAACCGTGACAGACTATTGGTGGCACGTTAGCCGGGGCTACTACTGGGTTGTCTGGTTGCCCGCTACTCTCCTTTACTTCTATTTGGCTGCCGTTACGACTCTCAGGGCTGTTGTGGGCGCTATTGGTCTGGGACTCCTCTTCCACAAGTTCGAGACGGTATTCCAGCCCATGCATTCTGACGGAAAGGGAGGACTTGCCCCCGTTAGCAGATTCATCCTTATCATAGCTCTTGCCCTGTTTGTCGCAGTCCTGACCAGTGTCGTCTGGGGGCTGCCGGGCATCCTGGGCGGATCGCCTGAAGCCGCAGTAATACCGCTCCTGTTCTCGGCGTCGTACGTCGTAATCGCGCCAGCCATCCTCTTCTTCCCCCTGTGGTCGGCCCGCCAGAGCATGCGTAGAGCCGCAGAACGGGAGCTTGGGCGGATTGAGAGTGAATACACAGCGGTGACAAGGAGAATCGGGGACCCCCTGGCGTCGCCGCAATCGTCTGAGAGGGTCGCGCCGTTGCTCCAGTACCAGGCTAACCTTCTTCGATGGCGCGACGTAACGCTGTCGCGACTCGGCGCATGGCCCATAGGTCTTCCGGCGGCTATTCTCACCGGCCTGTCCGTCCTCGGATGGCTGTTGGGAACCGCGGGCTCAATCGTCACGCTGCTCGGGCTGTTCTGATGGGACTGCCTCGCGGAGGGAACCGCGGGGTCAACGCGCAGCAGAATGCCCTCGAACGACGTCGAGGGCATTGAGCGGAAATGCGGGTGGCTAGTGGCTGGGTTGGGGATGGGGGATGGGCCGCGGCTCGGCCGGCACCTTGTTCGTGTCCTCGACGCTCCTTCGCGTGAGCTCATCCCGCAGGATGATCAGCGACTCCGGTGCCTCGATCATGAACTTGATGTGACGGCCTTCCTTGGTCACGTCTACCGTTATCTCCTCGCCAATCTTGAACCTGACAGTGCAGGCCTCTCGCCCACTTCCATGCGCAGAGACCACCTGGACGTTGATGTCGTCCCCTATCGTCAGGCTTTCACCGGTTCTCCTTCGTAGAATCAGCCTGCCCACAGCAACACCTCTTCCTCCGGCTGTACCTGCGGAAACGGCCCGGCTCGCCGGCTCCACTGACCATTCCTATCATACTCCACAGGCTAATAATATTATAAATGCCAGAAACTACTGTTGCAATGGCAGATAATGTCCTATATGCTCCGACCCAGAATCATTCGGGATTCGGATTATTGTTTCTTTCTGCGAGTGAGCAGCCGTCGCTGAGGAATGCCTGAGGGGTGGTTGAGTACTGCCCCGGTTCCTCAGCCGTATAGAAATACCGTCATTCGGCTGCGGCGGACTTCCCGCCAAGGGCCGCCTCGATTTCTCCTCCCGCCGATGGGTATTTGGCGGCGAAGGCCCGCAACAGCCCGAAGCAGCCCGATAGCATCATGTCACCGTGCGGCACCGCGAAATGCGGACGCAGCCGGCTGCCCGCAAGCTTACCGCGCTGCGGGCCCGTGACCGCGACGAACGGGTCGTCGCCACCCGGCGCCGGCGTCGCGTAATAGACGCCGTGGCCGTTGCCCGCGAATACCTCCTCCTGCGTCAGGCTGCCCGCGACGAGCCGTTCCGTCAGCGACTCCACGTCGTCACGGCTGAGCAGTCCCGTATGGTGCTCGAACAGGCTGTAGACATAAGTGCCCCGGAGATGAAACGCGAGCGTGTGCGAGTTCCCCAGGTTGAGCACGGCCTGTCGCTCAGCGGCGGCCACCAGCGGGTCCTGCAGTGCCCCCAGCGCTGCCGCCGGCGCCGTGTCCAGGAATACCGCCGGGGCGTCGGAGCCCGCCGATTTGAGCAGGGCGCGGGCGCGCGTCAGGTAAGGCGGCACGTCCTCCGGAAGGTAGGCGAACGCCATGAGGTCGTTGTCCTTCTCGACGATGCGCCGGAGGTGCTCGAAGCGAAAGAGCCGGTCGGAGTAGCCGGACGGCGCCGCGCCGTGGTCGAGGCAGGCGAGGGCCAGGCCGTCGATGCGAGAGTCCACGCCGAGCGACGCAAAAGCAGCCCGCAGCGCGTCGAGATCGAGGTCGCGCAATTCGATGCGCTCCACGCCGTCCATGCGTGCCGCCTCGTCCTCGCCGACGATGCGCACGCCCCAGCTCGCGACGACTTCGAGGTCGTCGTCGAAGGTCTTCGCCGCGTCGGCTGTCGCAAAGGCGGGCAGGCCGGCCTGGAGATGTTGCTGGAGGGCCCACGTGCAGGGCCCGCCGCCCATGGTGACGCCTTCGAAGAGGATCCCAGAGCGACGCTCCGTGGCGTTGCGTATCCTGCCCGCCACGCGCATCGTCGGGCTGGGCACGACCATCTTGACGCTGTTCTCGACGCGGTCCGACGTGTCGAGCAGCAGGATGTCCTGCGTGCCGGTGCCGGTGTCAATCGCCAGAATACGCATACTGCCTGGGCTTCTCCTCCTTCGCCGCTGACATTCTAACATCGGCTGCCATCGTCGCCGAAGAACAGCTTGTAGGGGCTTCTTCGCGTTGCTATCATGAAAGGGTACGCCGGAAGAAACCTAGCCAGGGAAGGAGAGGGACCAATGGCGCTCTACGTAATCCTCAGCAACCTCACCGACGAAGGCCGCAAGACGATCAAGTCTCGACCGGAGCGCATCAGGGAGGTCAACAAGGAGATCGAGGCGATGGGTGGCAAGCTGCTCGGCCAGTACGCCTGCCTCGGCCCCTACGACTTCGTGAACATCATCGAGGCGCCGAGCAACGAGGTCATCGTCCGCATATCAGTGGAGCTGGGCTCGCGCGGGACGCTCCAGTTGATGACGCTTCCCGCCATGAGCGTCGACGAGTTCATCTCGCGCATAAACGCCTAGGCATTAGCCGGCCTGATGACGTCGATGCCCCCCATGTAGGGCTTCAGCACATCGGGGACGGCGACCGAGCCGTCGCGCTGCTGGTAGTTCTCCAGCACCGCCGCCAGCGTCCGCGGCAGGCCCAGGCCGGAGCCGTTCAGCGTGTGGACGTATTCCGCCTTCGACCCCCGCTCGCGCCGAAAGCGCAGCCCCGCGCGACGCGCCTGGAAGTCGCCGCAGTTGGAGCACGTGCTCACCTCCAGCCATTCGCCGCAGCCTGACGCCCAGACATCGATGTCGCAGGCCTGCGTCGCTGAGAAGCCGAGGTCGCCGGTGCAGAGCTGCTTGACGCGGTAGGTCAGGCTTAGCCCGCGACATACCGCTTCCGCGTCGCCGACCAGCCTCTCGAGCTCGTCGTCCGACGCTTCGGGCGGGCACAGCTTGTACATCTCCACCTTGTCGAACTGGTGGCCGCGCTTGATGCCGCGCACGTCGCGGCCGGCGCTCATCTTCTCGCGGCGGAAGCACGGCGTATAGGCGACGTAGTTGAGCGGCAGGACGCCCGGCTCCAGAATCTCGTCGCGGTGCAGGTTCGTGATCGGCACCTCTGCCGTCGGCACCAGCCAGAGGTCGTCCTCGACGTCGTGGTAGAGGTTGTCGCGGAACTTGGGGAGCTGAGCCGCGCCCCAGAGGCACTCCTCCTTGACCACGAAGGGCGTGTAGACCTCCGTGTAACCCTGCTTGTCGGTGTGCAGGTCCAGCATCCAGGCGATGAGCGCCCGCTCCAATCGCGCGCCGGCGCCCTTGAGCACGTAGAACCGCGACCCGGAAAGCTTCACGCCGCGTTCGAAATCGATGATGCCCAGCCGCTCGCCGATCTCCCAGTGCGGCCTCGGCTCGAAGTCGAACGGCGGCGGCGCGCCCTCCGTCCGGATGATGACGTTCTGCTCCTCGCCCTCGCCGACCGGCGTGTCCGGATGCGGGACGTTCGGGAGGTCGAGGAGGAGGCTCCGCACCCGCTCTTCGATCTCTCTGGCGCGCGGCTCCAGGGCGTCGATGCGCTCCGACAGCACCCGCGTCTCATCGATGAGGCGCTGCCGCTCCGCTGCGTCCGTCGCCGACCCGACGCGCTTGCCGGTGGCGTTGCGCTCCGCCCGCAGCGATTCCAAGTCCACGAGCAGCCCGCGCCGCTCCCCGTCTAGGCGCAGGAGTTCGCCCAGCCCCGTCTCCTCGACGCCGCGGTCTCGCAGGCCCTTGCGGACGGCGTCCGGGTTGTCGCGGGCGAACTGCAGGCTCAGCAACGCATCATCCTCCTGACTCGCGACTCCGCGCTATCGCCCGCAGCGCCAGCAGTCGGACGTCTTCCGCGATGGCGGCGCTGCGGCCATCTCCGAGCGAAAGCGGCTCGCTCCGTCGAAGCTGGTCTTCGTCGACCCACGTCAGATGGCTGTCGTCGTCGGGAAGCGCGGGCGGCTCGCCGAGCAGCGCGCATAAGTAGAGGAAATCGATGTGCTGGTGCCGCTCGCCGGGCTCGAAGCTGTTCTCCAGGAGGACGGCGACCGGCGCCGGTAGCTCTCGCGGGTACTCGATGCCCAGGCTCTGGTCGCTCGGCATGGGACAGACCTCGATGCCTGTCTCCTCGCGGATCTCGCGCAACACCGCCTCCTGCGGGTCCTCGTTCGGCTCGATGTGTCCGCCGGGAGGTGCCCATCCCTGCATCAGCGGGTGCCAGAGGAGGAGCGTCTTGCCTTCGTGGACGACGAAGCCGGTGACGGTGAAGTGTTTCTCCATCAACAGGCGATTCTAGCAGCCGGAGCGCTGCCGCGTCGAGGGTGTACATTCCATGTGTCTCGCCCACGGACGGCGGCACGGTCGGCGAGGTGCGGACGCGTCCATGGCATTGAGCCCCGAACCCTTCGCACCGACGATTTCCCCGGAAGGCTGCGGGTTTTCAACCCGCTGAAGCGCTAACAGCCGGTGCGTGGCGCGTCCACACGACGCCGTAGGGGCGCACGGCCGTGCGCCCGTGCATCAGTCCAGCAGCGACAGCGGGAAATCCGACAGGCGCTCCAGCACCAGGTCCGCTTCCGGCAGCGGCGGCAGCGCCGTCGAGGCCGCGCGCACCTGAATCGTGTACATGCCGGCCGCTTTGGATGCCAGGACGCCGGTGCGGCTGTCTTCAAGGACGATGCACTGCGCCGGCTCCACGTGAAGCGCCTTCGCCGTGGATAAGAAGATGTCCGGCGCCGGCTTGCCGTTCTCGACGGCGGTGCTGGAGACCGTTACGTCGAAGCAGCCGTCGAGGCCTGTCGATTCGAGAAGCGCCTTCACCCAGTTCGGCCACGACGACGACGCCAGTGCCCGGGGCACTCCACGCCGCGTCAACTCGGAGAGCAACTCGCGCACGCCCGGCAGCGGGTCGCGCGGCCGGCTGAGCAGCCGCACCATCGTCTGGTCGTAGCGCGCGACGCATTCGTCGTAAGGGGCCGGCGGCGAGTACTTCTCGAAGACGAAGTCCCACGTAGGCCCAACGGCCGCGCCCAGGAGCTCGTTGTGGTCCTCCTCGGTGATCGCCAGGCCGAAGTCCTTGAGCACCTCGTTGATGCCCTGGAGATAGAGCGGCTCGCTGTCCGCTAGCACGCCGTCCATGTCGAAGATGACCGCGCGAAACCCGGCCACGCTACTTGCTCCGGAGTTGCGGGAAGAGGATGATCTCGCGGATCGAACGCTTGCCGCTGAGCAGCATGACCAGCCGGTCGATGCCGATGCCCAGGCCGCCGCAGGGGGGCATGCCGTGCTCCAGGGCGAGGAGGAAGTCCTCGTCGAGCATCTCCACCTCGCGCTCGCCCGCCGCCTTGCGACGCGCCTGCTCCAGAAAACGCTGCCGCTGGTCGACGGGGTCGTTCAGTTCGGTGTAGGCATTGCCCAGCTCCAGGCCGCCGCCGAACGGCTCGAAGCGCTCGACGAGGTCAGGGTTGTCCGGCTTCCGCTTGGCGAGCGGCGACAGCGGCGCGGGGTAGTCCATGAGGAACGTCGGTTGCAGGAGCTTCGGCTCGACGGCGGCGGACAGCAACTCGTCGACCAGCTTCGCCCAGCCCGCGTCGGGCGCGGCGTCGATGCCCATGTCTCGGACGAGCGTCCGCAGGCCGGGCTCGTCGCGACGGTAGTGCTCCAGGTCGACGCCCGCGTACTCCTTGAGGGCATCGTGCACGGTCAGCCGCCGCCACGGTGGAGCGAGGTCTATGGTGCCGTCGTCGAAGGGGACGAGCGTCGTGCCCAGCGTCTCCTTCGCGACCCACGAGACAAGCTCTTCGACCATCGCCGCCACGTCGTTGTAGTCCGCGTATGCCTCGTACGACTCCATCATCGTGAACTCGGGGTTATGCTTCGTCGATATCCCCTCGTTGCGGAAGATGCGCCCGATCTCGAACACCCTGTCGTAGCCGCCGACGATCAGCCGCTTGAGGTGCAGCTCCATGGCGATGCGCAGGTAGAGGTCGCGGTCCAGCGCCTCGTGGTGCGTGACGAAGGGGTTCGCCGCGGCGCCGCCGGCTTCGGGCATCAGCACCGGCGTCTCCACTTCCATGAAGCCGCGTCCGACCATGAAGCGGCGTATGGCGTCGATGATGGCGCTGCGGAGGGCAAAGAGCTGCCTCACGTCGTCGTTGGCGATGAGGTCCAGGTAGCGCTGGCGGTAGCGTGTCTCGGTGTCGACGAGGCCATGCCACTTCTCCGGCAGCGGCTGCAGCGACTTCGCGAGCAGCGTGTACTCCGCCGCCTCGACCGTTACCTCGCCGGCGCGCGTCCGGAAGAGGCTGCCGCGCACGCCGAGGAAGTCACCGAGGTCGAGATCGCGCAGGCCGGCGTACGCCTTCTCGCCGAGGACGTCGCTCTTGAGGTAGACCTGTATCTTGCCGGAGCCGTCGCGCAGGTCGACGAACGTGGCCTTCCCCATGTCGCGCTGGGCCGTCATGCGGCCGGCGGCGACGACCGTGGGTGGCTCGCCGGCGGCGCCCGCCCGCTCCCATTCCACGAACGTCTGCGTCGCCGCTTCGGACGTGTGCGTGCGATGGAATCGCGGCGGGTAGGGGTCGACGCCGCGCGTGCGCAGTCGCGCCAGTTTTTCGTTTCGCAGTTCGAAGCTTTCCTCGTCGCGAAGAGACATCGTCTTCTCCCGAGTCGACATATCAAGAGGCGGGCGGCCCCTGCTTTCGGCTCCGCCCGCCGGACCGTTATCTCGACGAATGTGTCAGGATATGCCGGTGATCGTGAGCCTTATGGCTCCGGCCGGGGCCTCCACGTGGACGGCGTCGCCGACGCCCTTGCCGATAAGGGCGCGCCCCACCGGCGATTCGTTGCTGATGCGCCCTTCCTTGGGCTCCGCCTCGGCGCTGCCGACGATGGTGTAGGTTTCCTTAGTGCCCTTGGCGGTAAGTACCGTTACCTTGGAGCCCAGTTGCGCCTTCTTGGAACGGTGCGCCTCTTCTTCGTTGATGAGCTCCGCGTTCTGGATAATCTTTTCGAGCGTAAGGATGCGCCCCTCTACGAACGCCTGTTCATTCTTGGCATCTTCGTATTCGGCGTTGTTCTGGGTGCTGGCGAGCTCTTTGGCCGCGTGGATCCGTTCCGCGACCTCCTGGCGGCGGACGGTGCGCAGGTATTCGAGCTCTTTTTCCAGCTTGGCCAGACCCTCTCTCGTCAAAGGAACCGGCTTGTCCGGCATCTCTTTCGCTCCTGGGACAGATTTCAAAAAGAGAGACTGAGAGTCGTGCCCTCAGTCGCTATTGGCTCTGGTGTTGAAAGCAATTATAGGAGAAGGCGACCCCTTTGTAAAGCTTTCCTCGCGTGGAGTCAAGTTGGCGTCGGGTCAATGCCGTCGACACTTCTGGCGGGACGGACGCGACATGTTGCGTCGCACCTCCATCGATTCTTCGCGACGGTCGCCCCGGGGCGAGCCGATGCCCCCCCGTCGAGCCGGTGCGGTTGAGGGGCCGGACAGCCCCGTGCTAGAATGACTGAGATCAGTCCTTGGAGCCAGAGCATTCCCACCCAAGAACGAGTGCATGGAAGAGCACGATCATTCTCCCCGGCTGGTTGTATGGGTCGTCGCCGTGGCGCTGATCGCCGGAATGGCCGGCGGTCTCACGGGCGCGGCATTGGTGCACGTACTCAGCGATGACGGCCCGGCGCCGTCGCAGGCCGCAGCAACCATCGAGCAGCGGCAGGTCACCCTCGAAGAAGACTCCGCCGTCACCGATACCGTCGAGAAGGCCGTGCCCTCCGTCGTCACGATTGTCAACAAGCTGGCGACGGGCGACGGCTTCGGGCTGCAAACGGAGGAGACAGCAGCCGGCTCCGGCGTCATCATCGATAGTCGCGGCTTCATCGTCACCAACGAGCACGTCGTGCGCGGCGCGGCTGAGATCACCGTCGTCTTGCACGACGGCCGGGATTTCCCGGCCACCCTCGTCAGCGCCGACGACCCCTTCACCGACCTCGCGGTCATCAAGATCGACCCGGGCGCCGGGGAGTTGCCGGCGCTCTCCTGGGGCGACTCCGATCTCATGAAGCTCGGCCAGAGGGTCGTGGCGATTGGCAGCGCCCTCAACGAGTTCCGCGACTCCGTGACCGTGGGCGTGATCAGCGGCTCGCATCGAAACTGGAGCCGCGAGGGTGTCGTCATGGAGGACCTCATCCAGACCGACGCTGCGGTAAACCACGGCAACAGCGGCGGCGCGCTCCTCAACGCCGAGGGCGAGTTGGTGGGACTGAACACGAGCGTGATTCGCAGCACAGAGACCGGCGAACTGGTGGAAGGTATCGCCTTCGCCATCTCCAGCAACGTCGCCGCGCCGATCACTCATGTCATCATCGACCAGGGGAGCTATCCGCGGGCATACCTCGGCATAGCCCACCAGGACATCACGCCCGACGTTAGCACCCTCGGAGACCTTCCCGTCGACCACGGCGCCCTCGTCGCCCGCGTCTCGCCGGGGACGCCGGCAGCCGACGCCGGCATCAAAGAAGGCGATATCATACTGCAAATGGGCGATGTCGAGTTGAACCGGGACATGCCGTTTCTCAACGCGCTTGGCCGGCTCCAGCCGGGCCAGCCGGTGGTGCTGGTGCTCGACCGCGCTGGCGATGAGGTGACGGTGCTGGTGACGCCTCTGGCCCGAGACAGGACGACAGGATGAGCGAGACAATGCCGCCGGGCGGCCAATCGCCGGAAGAGCGTGGTCCCTTCGACGATCTACTGCGCCCGCAGCCCGCGCGACAACCTGTGGCAGCCGGACGCGGCGGCCTCGTCGCGCTGGTGATCGTCGTACTGGGTGCGCTACTCCTCCTGCTGGTGCTGCCTCCCATCTCGCTCCTCAGTCGCGGCGGCGGCGATGGCGGCGGGAGCGGTCCCTCCGTCAAGACGACCGCCAGGAAAGACATGCCCACGCTGCCTGAGGGCGTCGAGGCCATAAGCCCCTTCTACGACATCACCGTCTCCGGCGACATCGCAACACCGGCGGTCCTCACGTTGCAGATACCGAGTCCGCCGCCTGACGGGCGCAACATCTCCGTGTACACACAGCAGGACGGCGCGTGGAGACGGCTTGCCGGCGCAACGCTTGCCCCTGACGGCGGTGCCGTCGAAGCGGAGCTGACGGAGATGCCGGAGAACATCGTCGCCGTGCGGCGCAGCGCCTCCGCGCGACAGCTCATCGGCTACCTGCCAGCGGGCACCCAGATCAGCCCGCTCGCGGCGCAGACCCTGTCGGTGCTCAACCCGGTCGACTTCTCGCCCGACGCCGACGGCTCCCTCTCCGGCAGTGCTACCTCGGTTGCCGTGCCATTGGGACTGCCGGTCCGCCCGGCGATTCGCGTCTCCAATAGCGACGACGCGGCGGCAGCCGACGAGATCATGGCCTCGCCTGACCTGCGCGGCGAGCACGTCGACGCCATCCTGGCGATGGTCGAGTCCGGTCACTATGACGGCGTCGACCTCAATTACGGCTCGCTCGACCCGCTGCGCAAAGACGGTTTCAGCGAGTTCGTCGCTAACCTGGCGGAACAACTCCACCGGCGCAGGCTCGTCCTCACGCTCACCGCGCCGCTTCCCGTTCAGCAGGGAAACGCCTGGGACACAGGCGCCTACGACTGGACGCGCCTATCACAGGTCGCCGACACTATCGAGCTTGCGCCCGAGACTGACCCGTCGCGCTACTACAAGCGCACCGAAGAAGCCCTCCAGTTCCTCATCGAAGAGACGAAGGTAGCGCCGGCGAAGCTGGTCCTTCGCATCAGCCCGCTTGGCTCGGAGAAAGGCGGCGAGGGCATTCGCCCCCTGACGGCGCTGGAAGCCATGGCAATCGCCAGCGCCCTCACCGCGGACAAGACCGATGGGATTCGGGCCGGACAGGCCGTCGCGGTCAAAGGCCAGAACGTCGACAAGGCGGACGGCGCCTCGGGCATCGCCTGGGACGGCGAGGCGGAGGCCGTCTCCTTCACTTACCCCGGCCTCGGCGGCGCGCGCACCGTTTGGGTGGAGAACGCCTTCAGCATCGCCTTCAAGCTCGACCTCGCGGACCGCTTCGGCCTCGGCGGCATAGCCATCGAGGACGTCTCCGACTCCGTCGGCGCGGCCGACGTATGGCCCGTCATAAGCGAGTTCCTGGACACCGGCGCGGTGTCGCTGGTGAAGCCGAACGACTCGCTGTTCGTCCCGAGCTGGCAGGCCGACGGGGGCAGCCTGGAGAGCGGTGACGAGGGCAGCGTCACGTGGGTGGCGCCGGACGAGCCGGGCACGTACAGCGTCACAATCATCGTCAGCGACGGCCTGGCGCGCGTCGGACAGCGGGTCGCTCTGACAGTCGAGCCCTGAAATTCCCTCGAACCCGCGTCGCATCGCTTCCCCTGATACGGCATCGAAGGAGGCAACCGCAGCCGTGCGCATAATCGCCGGGACAGCGCGAGGCCGCCGCCTGAAGGGCGGAAGCGAGCGCGGCCTGCGTCCCACTTCCGATCTGGTGCGCGGCGCCATGTTCGACATGCTCCAGGCGATACAGGCCGACTTCGCGCGCGCGCTCGATCTCTATGCCGGCACCGGCGCCCTGGGAATCGAAGCGTTGAGTCGCGGCGCCGACTGGTGCGACTTCGTCGAGAAGGACGTGCGCTTCTGCCGCCTAATCCGCGACAACCTGGAGCTTGCCGGTTTCGTCGAAAAGGCGGCCGTTTTCTGCCTTCCGGCGGAGAGGGCCTTGACGAAACTGACCGGCGAGTATAGCCTCATTCTGGCTGACCCGCCCTACCGGGATGAGAAGGCGGACGACGTGTTGCAGCGGATCGCCTCTTCCCTGATAGGGCCGGACGCCGTTATCCTGTTCGAGCACTCGAAGCGGAAGACACCGCCGCCCGCTCTTGGTCCGCTGCATCTGGCGACGAGCCGGCGGCATGGAGATACGGTAATCTCGATCTATCGTTCAGGAGGAAGCTAGTGGTCACCGCCATGTACCCCGGCCGGTTCGACCCCGTGACGAACGGCCATCTCGATATCGTCCGCCGCGCTGCAACCATGTTCGACCGCGTCGTCGTCGCCGTCTACGACATGCACGACGACGACGTCCTTTTCCCGACGGATGAGCGTGTCGCGCTCTTCCGGGAGGCGGTACGGGACCGACCCAGCGTGACAGTCGAGCCGTTCCGGGGGCTGACCGTCGCCTTCGCGCGCGAGCAGAGGGCGACCGTGTTGGTGCGGGGGATCCGCGCCGTCACTGGCTTCGAGACGGAGTTCGACATGGCGTTGATGAACAAGAAAATGGCGCCGGAGGTCGAGTCCGTGTATCTCATGGCCAGCCTGGAGCACCTGTTCATCAGCGGCACCCGAATCCGCGAAGTCGCTCGCCTGGGCTACGACGTCGCCGACCTCGTGCCGGCGCACGTCGCGCGGGCCCTGCGCGAGAAGCCGCTCGGCATCGCGAGATAAGTCTCCAAAGGGAGTTGAGCCATCGACATCCTCTATCTTATCGACCGCCTGGAAGAGCTGGTCGCTGAGGGCATGAAGCTCCCCATCGGCGGCCGCGTCGCCATCGACCGGCGCCGTCTGCTTGACCTCATCGACCAGATGCGCGTGGCGGCGCCTATGGAGCTGCGGGAAGCGCAGGAGCTGCTGGCGCAGAAAGAAGAGTTGCTGCTGAAGGCACGCGAGGAGTCGCAGCTTCTCGTCGCGCAGGCACAGCAGGACGTCGAGCTGCGCCTCACCGACAACGAGGTCATCAAGGCGGCGGAGGCGAAGGTGGCGGAGCTTCTTCATCAGGCGGAGGACCAGGCCGAGTCGATGCTCAGGGAGACAGAGGATCGCATTCGCGCCCGCTTCGGCACGGCGGAGACAGTAGCGGCGCAGCAGATGGAGGAGGCGGACCGTTACGCGCTGGAGATGCTACACAAGCTGGAGTCGCAGTTGGCGGCGTTCCTGGGCAGCGTGCGCGCCGGCGTCGACAGCATGGAGGAGAAGGCGCAGGAGCGGGTCCGGTAGCGCTCCGTTCGGTGACAACCCATCGAAATCCCCCCTTTTTGCCATCATTCGCCTTTGGCAGATCGCCCATGAGTCAGGAGCGATGACGGTGACCACAAATACCCGGTCCGTCTGTTGCGACTGCGACTACGAATTCGCTGACTCGTCTGTCAAGGAGCCCTGCCCTCGTTGCGGAGCAACGCGGAGGAGAATATTCGTGGCTATACAGGAGGCAATGTCATTGAGCGGAGGATTGGTCGCTCAGCAGCGCAGACCAGGTTGGTCGCGCTTCCTACGAAGACTCATGAGTCGTAATAAATTGTCAAGAAGCGGCCGTGAAGCGCGTGAAGTCCTAGATATCGACCGAACTGACCCGCAAGTCACGGTGAAGCGTCACCACGTGGAAGAACTGATCGATGGGGAATGGAAGGTCGTGCACGAAGAGACAGAGTGCTGGCCGGCACGGCGAAGACCACCAGCCCCCTAAATCTCTGGCTCAGTCGTTCTGCTCCGGCGCCTCAGCATCTCTGCCGGCATGAGGTACACATGCCGCAGCAGTTCTTCCGTGAAATTCAGTGCGTCTGTCGCATCCTCCGGCGTAACGTCATCCGGAACGTCAGCGTGGGCACCGGATTTCCCCAGGACCCTCACTTCGTGAGCCCACTCCTGCAACGGAGGCGTTATTAGGCCCTGTTTGGCGAGATACTCAATCTGTTTGTAGAGCGTTTCTCCTTCCGCACCTTTGTCTACCCCCGCTGACTGGACAGTTCTCCTGCACATCGCCGCACACGCTCGGGGCGCGTGCGCATCGAGGCATCTGCATGCCTCCAGGAAGTCTGTAGCCACCTTGTCTGGGATACTTTGATCGGCTTTCCTCACGAGCGTTGGATATTGGTCCACGAGATTGCCGGACGCTATCTTGAGATAGATTATCTCTTTACACCTCTGACACCTACCTAGCGAATAGTAGATGGCGTTGTTGTGCTCGTCCACGTATTGCGAGGTATTGGCCACCTGAACATATACACCGCAGTGTGGACATGTGAATTCCCATTCCCACGCCATTGCAGACCCCCTACTTAGCTACAATATTGACCAGCCGCCCGGGCACGTAGACCACGCGCAGCGTTTCTTTGCCCTCGACGTACGGTCTCACCTTCTCGCTCGACAGCGCCACCTCCTTCGCTCGCTCCTCGCTCACGTCCGCGGGCACCAGGATGCGGTCGCGCACCTTCCCGTTCACCTGCACGACCAGCGTTATCTGCTCCTCGGCGGCGAGCTCCGCGTCCCACTCCGGCCAGCGCTGGTTGTGGATGCTGTAGGCGTTCCCCGTCCGCTCCCACAGCTCCTCCGCCAGGTGCGGCGCCGACGGCGCCAGCAGCAGCATCAGCGACGTCGTCGCCTCCTGCCAGCAGTCTGCGTCGACGGGGCCGCTTTCCTTGAGCCGTGTCAGGTAGTTCGTGTACTCCATCAGCGCCGCGACCATCGTGTTGAAGCGGAAGCGCTCGACGTCCCTCGTCACGCGACGGATCGTCTTGTGGGTCATGCGACGCAGCTCGCGCACCTGGTCGGCTGGGGCCTGCGTCGTCGTCTCGGCAGGCGTCAGCACCAGGTTCCAGACGCGGTTCAGCCAGCGCGACACGCCGGCGAGGCCGGAGTCGTCCCATTCGCCGCCCTGGTCCCACGGCCCGATGAACATGAGGTAGATGCGCACCGCGTCGGTGCCCTGCTTCGAGACGTACTCGTCCGGCGCGACGACGTTGCCGCGCGACTTGCTCATCTTCGCCTTGCCGGCGATTATCGTCCCCTGGTTGTAGAGGCGCGTGAACGGCTCGCGGAACTCCACCAGGCCCAGGTCGCGCGCCGCCCGTGCGAAGAAGCGCGAGTACAGCAGGTGCATGACCGCATGCTCAGCTCC
This sequence comes from Dehalococcoidia bacterium, assembly GCA_022865685.1. Lineage (GTDB taxonomy): Bacteria > Chloroflexota > Dehalococcoidia > DSTF01 > JALHUB01 > JALHUB01. The sequence goes on from JALHUB010000122.1 coordinate 15,558, forward strand.
GCCGGTGTACTGGTCGACGGGCAGCCACTTGCGAGCGAGCTGGTGTGACATCGGCTGCTCCGGATTGTGAGGGTCGACGTAGCGGTACATGTACCAGCTCGAGCAGACGAAAGTGTCCATCGTGTCCGTCTCGCGACGCGCCGGGCGGCCGCAGACCGGGCAGGCGACGTTGACGAAGCCCTGGTGGCGCGCCAGCGGCGGCTCGCCCGTCGGCTTGAACTCGGCGTCCGGCGGCAGGAGCACCGGCAGGTCGCTCTCCGGCACCGGCACCTCGCCGTCCCTGTCGCAGTAGACGATCGGTATCGGCGCGCCCCAGTAGCGCTGCCGCGACAATAGCCAGTCGCGGATGCGATAGTTCACCGTCGGCCCGCCCCAGCCGCGTTCCTCGAGATACTTCGTGACCGCCGCCTTGCCTTCCTCGTTCGACATGCCGTTGAAACGGTCGGAGTTCACCATGACGCCTGGCTCGACGTACGCCTCCGTCAGCGGCTGGCCATCCCAGTCCGGCGGCGCGATGACGACGCGGATCGGTATGCCGTACTTCCGCGCGAAGTCGAAGTCGCGCTGGTCGTGCGCCGGCACCCCCATGACGATGCCCGTGCCGTACGTCGGCAGTACGTAGTCGGCGATGAGGATCGGCACCTTCTCGCCGTTCAGCAGGTTCGTGCAGTGGGCGCCGGTGAAGACTCCCGTCTTCTCCCGCTCCGTCGACAGCCGCTCGATCTCCGTGGCCCGACGGCTGCGCTCGATGTACTCGTTCACCTCCGCGCGATGCTCCAGCGTCGTGATGTGGGGCACAAGCGGGTGCTCCGGCGCGATCACCATGAACGTCACGCCGTAGATGGTGTCCGGCCGGGTAGTGAAGACGCGGATCTGGTTGTCATCGACCTCCGGCGATTCGAGCCCGAAGGCGATCATCGTCCCCTCGCTGCGGCCGATCCAGTTGCGCTGCATCGTCACGATGCGCTCCGGCCACTCGACGTCGCTGAAGTCCAGCAGGTCGTCCGCATAGCGGGTGATGCGGAAGAACCACTGCGACAGGTTGCGGCGCGTCACCGCCGTATGGCAGCGCTCGCAGGTCCCATCGGGCAGCACCTGCTCGTTCGCCAGCACCGTCTGGCACGATGGGCACCAGTTCGCCGGCGCCAATGAGCGATAGGCCAGGCCGTTCTTGTAGAACTGGAGGAACCACCACTGCGTCCACTTGTAATACTCGGGGTCGGACGTGACGACCTCGCGCTCCCAGTCGAAGATCGCGCCCATCGACCGGAGCTGGCGGCGCATGTTCTCGATGTTGCGCGCTGTCCACTCATAGGGGTGGATTTGCAGCTTGATCGCCGCGTTCTCCGCCGGCAGCCCGAAAGAGTCGAAGCCCATTGGAAAGAGGACGTTGTAGCCGCGCATCCGCTTGTAGCGCGCCTGCACGTCCGATGGCGCAATGGCATACCAGTGCCCGACGTGCAGGTCGCCGGAGGTGTAGGGGTACATGGTGAGTGCGTACCACTTCGGTCGCGGGTCGTCGTCCGGCGTGCGATAGAGCGCATCGGCATCCCAGCGCGCCTGCCACTTCTTCTCGATCTCCGGCGGATGATACCTATCGTCGGTCATTCTCATTCCTCTTCGTGTCCCTCTGTTCTTCGGGCTCGTGCGCGATCAGCAGCGGCACCCGCTTGCGCAGGAAGTCGTCGATCGCCTGCACGACCGGCCTCGCCTCGAGCAAGATGAAGATGAGCAGCGACCCGAGACCGGCCGCCAGGTACAGGCGGCGCGCGACAGCCATGCCGACCGCCGCAGCCGACCATACCGTCGCCGCGGTCGTGATACCCTTTATCGTGTAGCCTTCGCGGAAGATCACACCCGCGCCCAGGAAGCCGATGCCCGTCACGATGCCCGCGGCGATGCGGTCCTCCGTGCTCGTGAGAAGCGAGATCTCCGTGAACAGCGCCGACCCCAGCGCCACGAGCGCCATCGTGCGGACGCCGGCCGGGTAGCCGCGCAGCTCCCGCTCGATGCCGATGAAGGCGCCGAGCCCTGCCGCGAGGAGGACTCGCAGGAAGAGCGCTAACTGATCACCTGTGTCCATGTCCGTTTCTCGACAATCGAAAACCCCCCATCCACAGGGACGGAGGGCTGCTCCGCGGTACCACCCCGCTTTCCCGGTCCGCCGTGGCGAAGCGGGACGCTCACTCGACGCTGTAACGGGCGCTACCGGCGCCGGCTACCGTCGTTCACCGGCGCTGCTCCCAGGCGAGTTCGGCCCCTGTTCGCCGGCTTGCACCACCCGCCGGCTCTCTGCGATCTACGGGCCTACTACTCCTGTTCACGGCAGTTCGCGGATATGAGTCTGGTGGAGCTGGGGGGATTCGAACCCCCTACCTGTCGCCTAAGGCGACCGCTCCACAGATCGAGCTACAGCCCAAGAGTAATGGTGGAGCTGGGGGGATTCGAACCCCCTACCTATTGCCTGCCAGGCAATCGCTCTCCCGATTGAGCTACAGCCCCACCCCCAAACGTCCAGTTTAGCGGAGAATCGTCGCCATCGCAAGCGCGAAGGCTCATCACACGCTTGACACTCGGTGCGGCTCTGCCCGATCATCGCCTCGCAACCCAAACTCCGGAGGTCCGCCTTATGATGCCGCTCGAAGGAACACGCGTCCTCGATCTCTCCCGACTCGCGCCCGGCCCCTTCTGCACGATGCTCCTCGGCGACCTCGGCGCCGACGTCATCGTCGTCGAAGCACCGCCAGAGCACCTGCACGGGACGCTGAGCGCCGACCAGATGATCGACCCCGGCTCCCTGGAACGCGCCCGCGCCTACAACGCCCTCGGACGCAACAAGCGCAGCATCGTCCTCAACCTGCGCGACGAGACCGCCCGCGACGTCTTCTACCGGCTCGCGAAGACCGCCGACGTCGTCCTTGAAGGCTTTCGCCCCGGCGTCGTAAAGCGCCTGGGGGTCGACTACGAGACGCTGCGCGGCGTCAACCCGCGCCTCGTCTACTGCTCGCTCTCCGGCTACGGCCAGGATGGCCCCTATTCGGCGATCGTCGGCCACGACATCAACTACATCGCGATGAACGGCATGCTGGACATGATCGGCTGGCAGGGCGAGCCGCCGGGAATCCCCCTCAACGTCATCGCCGACTACGCGGCCGGCGGACTGCACGCCGCCTATGCCATCCTCGCGGCGCTGCTGGCGCGCGACAGGACGGGCCGCGGCCAGTACCTCGACATCGCCATGTCCGACGGTGTCATGTACCTGCGGGCCGTCGCCCTCTCGCATTACTTCGCGAGCGGCGAGGTGACGCGTCGCGGCGAAGGGATGCTGAACGGCGGCGTCCCCTACTACAACGTCTACGAGACGAAGGACGGCGGCTGGCTGAGCGTCGGCTGCCTGGAGCCACACTTCTTCGCCAACCTCTGCCGCGCCCTCGACTGCGACGATCTGGTACCCTTCCAGCACGACCCGTCGCATCGCGCCGAGGTGTTCGACCGCTTCCGGGACCGCTTCCTCTCGAAGACCCGTGACGAGTGGGTCGCGCTGCTGAAGGGTGTCGATGTCTGCGTCGCGCCTGTGCAGTCACTGGCGGAGGCCGCTGCGGACGCGCACAATCACTATCGAGGGATGGTCGTCGAGGTGGAGCATCCGGCGCTGGGGAAAGTGCTGCAGGTAGGCGTAGCGACGAAGCTGTCAGACACGCCGGGCCGCGTGCGCCACACCGCACCGCGTCCCGGGCAGCACACCGACGAGGTGCTGTCGCAGCTAGGGGTTAGCGCACCCGAGATCACGGCCCTTCGCCAAGCAGGGGCGATACGCTAGCTTGCAGGACGACCTCTGCCCGAATCTGGTCAACAGCGCGCATCGGGCGCCGGTGAGCCGCTATGCTTGCGACGCCTATGTTCCCAGGGAGAAAATGAATATGCCGGGAGCGTAGGTGTTTATCGATAGGTCTCCGCCCCTGCTGATGCTGACGTCGCCCGTCAGCACCGTCAGCACGATCGCCCAAACGGCGAACCCGGCGATGCTGGCCACCAGCACCTTCGCGGGCGGCGCGTTTGTCGCCGCTTGTGCTGCCATGGTGCTCAGGCCGAAGAACAGCGCCACCGACGCCAGGGCGATGCCAAAGCTAATACCCGGAATGAACATGAGAATGGTCAGCCCCAGCGGCGCGGCGGCCATGCCCATGGTCCGCACGAGCTGCTGCACGTCGGCCTGCGCGCGGAACACCTGCGTCAGGATGACGTAGACCAGCAACACCCACACGACCCACATGGCGATGGCGAAGATGCTGCCCAGAATTGCCGACTTAATGAGCACCTGGCCTGACCCCGTGTCGAAGTCCGATGACATGACCCACCAGAGCCATCCTCCGAATCCGGCAAGGAACGTGGCGACGACCGCCACAATCACGGAGGGCACGGTCGCGGAGGCGTCGAGGCGCACCTCGTCAAACACCGTGGTGTCGAGGCGCGCCAGCCGCACAAGCCTGTTCACAAGGCCCTGCATGTCGGCTTGACTGACGTTCATATTCATGTGTCTTTTCCTCGCCTTTCGCGCTTATCGCGTCTTGCGACGCGCGTTACCCGTTCCAGCTTGAATATCGGATTTGTTGCCTTCTCCTTTCGCTGGCGCTACCGACGGCAAGGATCATAGCAGAGCCCCTGACGAAGGGAACTCGGGGGAACCCCTAACCTGTCATATCACAATATCAATTGTATGTCAATGGGGTCGCTTCTTCGGGATTCCCGCGCGACGGGGATAGCGCGCCGGCGTCCGGGCCACTTTGCGGACGAGCACCAGGCGCTGGCTGTGGACGCCGCCCGGGACCTTCAGCGGCTCGCTCGATACGATTCCGCCGCCAAGCACGTCCAGGGCCCGCTCCGACGCCGCGATCTCGCGCAGTGTGCCGCTTCCCTTCGGCGCCGCGATATGTCCGCCGGCGCGAAGGAAGGGCAACGTCAGCTCCAGCAGCACGGGCAGAGGCGCCACCGCCCGCGCCAGCACGACGTCGAAGCGCTCGCGGTGGGCGGGGTCGCGGCCGGCGTCTTCCGCCCGCGCGGTGACGACCTCGACACCGTCGATTCCCAGTGACCGGAGCAGCTCTCGGAGGAAGGCGGTGGTGCGCTCGCGCGCGTCGAGGAAGGTGAGGCGCAGTTGCGGCAGGAGTATCTTGATCGGCAGGCCGGGGAAGCCGCCGCCGGTGCCGACGTCGATCACTCGCCATTCGGATGTCTTCTCGATGACGCCTGCGTCGAGCAATGCCTTCGCCACAGACAGCGACTCGATGAAGTGTCGCTGCTCGACGCGCTCCCTCGTGGCGATGGCGGTGACGCCGGCGCGTCGCCCGGCCGAAAGGAGCGAGACGGCGTAGCGGTCGAACAGGCGCAACTGCTCGGCGGTCAGGTCGAGACCGAGTTCGCTGACGCCGCGGGCGAGGATGGTGGGCACGATCGGTCTCCCAAGTCCGGCCGATTATAGCACGGGCTCGAATCGCATTTCTCGACGCCTCCGCCTCAGGCGGACGCATTGCGCCAGGCATCACGTCGCTCGACGCAACAGGCGCGTGACGTTGCGCCGGGCTCCATCGACCCCTCGCGACGGCGGTGTGACGTGCGCTGATCGCGCTCCCGTCGCGCGACTCGCATTTCGCTCGTCGCGCCGCTACCATCGACGGGTTCCTGATCGCGATCGAGTCTCGCCAATTTGACACCCTTCTGAAAGCCCCCTAAAATCGGATTCCGGAGGGGGCATGACGATTCCAGAGGAAACGCCGACTTTACGGGAAGCAGCGGAGATGTTCCTCGCCGGGCTGCCGTCGGACGAGCGGAAAGACGGCCAGGCGGAGGTCCACCGCTTCGTCCGCTGGTACGGGACCGAACGCCGCCTCTCCGAACTGAACAGCCACGAGGTCTCGAAGTACCCCGAAAGCCTCGGCGTCACCCTCGCCGACGCCGCCCGCAAGCTCGAACCCGTCCGGTCCTTTCTCGCCTTCGCCAAGAAGAAGGGCTTCACCGCGACGAACATGGCCGTCCAGATCCGCCCGCCCAAGCCCACGAAGGCGATCAAGACGCCGCGGCGGCTTGTCATGCAAGTGCCCGAAGCCCTGACCCGTGAAGGCATCGCCGCCCTGGAGGCCGAGCTCGAAGAGCTCCGTTCGCGCCGGCCGGTCCTTGCCGGCGAGCTCCAACGCGCCATGTCCGACAAGGACTTCCGCGAGAACGCGCCCCTCGATGCCCTCCGTGACCAGCAGGGCCACCTGGAGTCGCGCATCCGCGACATCGAAGCCGCGCTCCACAACGCCGTCGTCGTCGAGAAGGCGAACGCCGCCAGGACGGAGGTTGAACTGGGGAGCACCGTCCACCTGCGCAATCTCAAGTCCGGCGCCTCCCTGAAATACACCGTCGTCAGCCCGCGCGAAGTGAACCCCGCCGAGGGCAAAATATCGATCGCTTCGCCCATGGGCCGCGCCCTCGTCGCCAGGAGACAGGGCGAGGACGTGGAGGTCTCGGCGCCTGCGGGCTCGCTCCGCTTCCGAATCGAGAAGATCGAAGCCTAGAGCTCGCTTCCCGGCGCAACGGCGCCGAGTCGTGCCGCAGGCGTCCGGCGCCGGTTCTGGCTTTCATTCGGGATATGTGATAGTATTCACATTCATTGGGGAAGGGTGATGGGTCTGTCATCCGCCGCGTGTTTGGGAGAACAATCATGACCACGAAGATCGAGCACGAGTTCATACCGGGTCTGGCGGGCGTTCCTGTCATCAAGTCCAAGATCAGCGACATCGACGGCCACCGCGGCATCCTCAAGCTGCGCGGCTACACGATCCAGGACCTCGCCGAGCACAGCACTTTCGAAGAGACGGCGTACCTCGTGCTCAAGGGTGAACTGCCGACGCGCAAGCAGCTCGAGGCCTTCAAGAACGAGCTTGCCGCACACCGCATTGTCGAACCGACGATCCTCGACCTCGTCAAGCTCTTCCCCAAGACTGCCCACCCCATGTCGGCGCTCCAGACCGGCGTGGCAGCCATGGGTCTCTTCCACCCTCGCAACACCGACGACGAAGAGACGAACCACCAGGCGACGGTCCGCCTAATCGCCCAGGTCCCGACCATCCTCGCCGCCTTTCAGAACGTGCGCCAGGGGAAAGACCCTATCCCGCCGCTGGACGACCTCAGCCACTCGGCGAACTTCCTCTACATGATCAACGGCGAGCTTCCGGACCCGCTCGTCGAGAAGATCTTCGACGTTTGCCTGATCCTGCACATCGAGCACACCGTCAACGCCTCCACGTTCACGTCGATGGTCGCCTGCTCGACGCTCGCCGACCCCTACAGCACCGTCGCCGCAGCCATCGCCTCGCTGAGCGGCCCCCTGCACGGCGGGGCCAACGAGCGCGTCCTGCGCATGCTCCAGGAGATCGGCTCCGTCGAGAACGCCAGGGCGGTGATGGAGGAGAAGATAGCCCGCAAGCAGGTCATATTCGGCCTGGGCCATCGCGAATACAAGACGATGGACCCCCGCGCCACCATTCTCAAGGGTCTGTGCGCACCCCTGTTCGACAAGTTCGGCTGCACGCCCCTCTACGACATCGCCGTGGAAGTGGAGAAGGTAGCGATAGATATGCTCGGCCCTCGTGGCATCTGGCCGAACGTCGACTTCTACTCCGGCATCGTCTACGACATGATGGGCATCCCAGTCGACCTCTTCACGCCCGTCTTCGCCGTCTCCCGCGTCGCCGGCTGGGTGGCGCACTGGGCGGAACAGCTCAGCGACAACAAGATCTTCCGGCCGACACAGATCTACGAGGGAGAGGACACCCGCCCCTACGTGCCCCTCGGCGCCCGCAGCTAGCAATTCATCTTGGGGTTGAATGGCCAGCAGAGCGGGTCGATACTGAAGAGGCGCTTGTCGCGAAGACCAGGAGGGTCGAGTGAGAAGGATTGCTCTCCTCGGCGATGAGACGAAGGTCGCGTGCGTTTCCGCCCTCTGCCTGATCGCCTTGACCATCGTCCTCAAGAACGTCTTGCACGTCCCCGCAGCCGTCCTGTCGCGCGACATCATCGTGTTCATCATCATCTACTCCGGCTTCTGGCTGCTGCCCTCAATCAGCGCCCGGCGCGAGAAGAAATCGAGATTCGAGACGCCGCTCTTCTGGGGCCTGATGATTGCGGCCGTCACTCTTGCCATCATTGCCGTGTATGCCATCTGATCCCGCCGGGTCGCGCCGCCGCTGACCGATACCGGCACCGACGGGCTTAGCGACGCCTTGACCGCGCTCGATGTAACAGGCTAATCTCAGCACAGAGACAGGTTCGAAGACGAGAGGGATATGCCGGGCCTGCGCGTCGGCCTCGCCCAGATCAACGTCACCGTCGGCGACCTCAAGGGAAACGTTGCCAAGATACTGGCCTGCGTCGAAGAGGCGCGGTCCCTGGCGGTGGACCTGCTCACCTTCCCCGAGCTTGCCGTCGCAGGCTATCCACCGGAAGACCTCCTCCTTCGCCCGCAGTTCGTCCGCGACAACCTCGATGCCCTCGACACCGTCGTCAAGGGGAGTGCCGGCATCACCCTCATAGTCGGCTTCGTCGACGCCGAGGAGGACATTTACGACGCCGCCGCGATCATCCACGACGGCCACTTCGTCGACGTCTATCGCAAGCAGTTCCTGCCCAACTACGGCGTCTTCGACGAAGACCGCTACTTCGAGCCGGGCAGCCGCTGCGCCGTCTACGAGATAGCGGGCGTCGGCGTCGGCGTGAACATCTGCGAGGACATCTGGTATCCGGAGGGCCCCGCGCAGGCGCAGGCCTACAACGGCGCGCAGGTCATAGTGAATATCAGCGCATCACCCTTCCAGGCCGAGAAGCGCTTTTTCCGCGAGCGGATGCTCTCCACCCGCGCCAGCGACGCTGCTGCGATGCTCTGCTACAACAACCTGGTCGGCGGTCAGGACGAGCTGGTGTTCGACGGCAACAGCATGATCGTCGACCCGGAGGGCGAGATCATCGGCCGTGCCCGCTCATTCGAAGAAGACCTCCTTGTCTGCGACCTCAACATGGACAAGGTGATGCAGGCGCGCCTGCACGCGCCTCGCCGCCGGAAGGAGCGGCCTGCGTTCTCCGGCGCTGTTCCGGAGAAGGTCCGCGTCTCGTCGAAGCCCTTTATCGCCGCCAAGCCGCCGCTGCCGCCGCATGACGTGACGCCGCTGGAAGGCGTCGCTGAGGTGTACGCCGCCCTCGTCGTGGGAACGCGCGATTACGTTCGCAAGAACGGCTTCGAGAAGGTCGTAATCGGGCTCTCCGGTGGCGTCGACTCCAGCCTCGTCGCCGTAATTGCCGTCGATGCCCTTGGCGCGGAGAACGTCGTCGGCGTATCGATGCCGTCGCGCTTCTCCTCGCCGGGGAGCCGCAGCGACGCCCAGGCGATCGCCGAGAACCTGGGCATTCGCCTCATCACGATCCCCATCGAAGAGGCATTTACCGCCTATTTGGGCATGCTCTCCGAGCCGTTCGCCGGCACCGAGTTCGGCATAGCGGAGGAGAACCTGCAAACGCGGGTCCGCGGCAACATCCTCATGGGGCTGTCCAACAAGTTCGGCTGGCTGGTGCTGGCGACCGGCAACAAGAGCGAGATGGCGACCGGCTATTCGACCCTCTACGGCGACATGGCAGGCGGCTTCGCCTTGATCAGGGACGTGCCGAAGACGCTGGTCTACAAGCTGGTCGAGTACCGCAACGCCCGCGACGGCAAGCCTGTGATCCCGCAGGCTGTGCTGGACAAAGTGCCCTCCGCCGAGCTGAAGCCGGGCCAGGCCGATACTGACACGCTGCCGCCGTACGACGTGCTCGACCCCATCCTCCAGGCCTACGTCGAGGAGGACAAGAGCCTGGCCGATCTCCTGGCCGCCGGCTTCGACGAAGAGACTATCAAGCGCGTGATCACGATGGTCGACCGCAACGAGTACAAGCGACGGCAAGCGCCGCCCGGCGTCAAGATCACGCCCCGCGCCTTCGGCCGCGACCGCCGTCTGCCCATCGCCAACCGTTACCGCGGCTGGTAGCGGGCCGCGCCCACCGATGCCTGACGGTCCTCCGGCCCCGCTGGCCCTCGTCCATGCCCGCGTCATCACGCCCGAAGCAGAGATTGCCGACGGCACGGTCGTCATCGCGGAAGGTCATATCGTTCAGGCTGACGAGCGCCCCCCGCCCGAGGGCGTCGAGACGCGCGACCTGCGCGGCCTCATCGTTGCGCCCGGCTTCGTCGACCTTCACGTGCACGGCGGCGGCGGCTTCTCGCTCGTCGACGGCGACGCGGCGCAGCTTCGCGGCTACGCCCACTGGGCCGCCGGACGCGGCGTCACCGGCTTCCTCGTAACGCTCGTTCCGGATACACGACAGCGAATGCTCGACGTCATCGCTTCGACGGTTGCGGGATTCGACAGCGTGTTCGATGGAGCACGGCCGCTGGGCATCAACCTGGAAGGGCCGTTCCTGAACCCATTGCGTTGCGGTGCTCTCAAAAGCGACGTCTTGCGCCCGGCTGACGTGGACGAGCTTCGCGAATACCTGCTGGCCGCGAGAGGTCTGCTGCGCTTGATGACGATTGCGCCGGAGCTGCCGGGCGCCGATTCCTTGCTCGCCGAAGCCCTGGACGCGGGCATCGTCGTCGCCCTCGGCCACAGCGACGCGACGTATGAAGAGGCGCGACGTGCCTTCTCGCACGGCGTGGGGCACGTCACGCACTGCTTCAACGCCATGCGACCCTTCCACCATCGCGACCCCGGCTGCGTAGGCGCCGCCCTGAGCTCGGCGGACGTGACGTGCGAGCTCATCGCGGATGGCGTGCACGTCCACCCGGCGGCGATGGAGATGCTGCTGCGGCTCAAGGGCGTCGAGAAGACGGTGCTCGTATCGGACGGCATAGCCCTCGCCGGCGTTGGCGACGGAACCTTCGAGCTACAGGCGGAGCGAGTGGAGGTGGAGGGCGGCGTCGCCCGTCGTGAGGACGGGACGCTTGCGGGCAGCGCCGCGCCCCTCGATGCGATGGTGCGCAATGCGGCCGCGTGGCTGCCGGTCCGTGCGGCGGGAGCGATCCGCATGGCGACGCTCAATCCGGCGTCGGTCATCGGGCTGGCGGACCGGAAGGGGAAGGTTGTGCCCGGCTACGACGCCGATCTCGTCGTGCTTACGCCGGAACTGCAAGTAGAGATGCCCTTCGTCGGCGGCAAGCTGGTCTACGAGCGCCCGCCGCCGGCATTTAGGCGGTCGACGTAGTCGACAACCTCCGACAGGCGTTCGACCACCAGGTCCGGCTTCGACTTGCCGGGGTCTTCCTGACGGTACTGGTGCGTCAGCACCGCCTTCATGCCAAGCGCCTGGGCCCCCTGTACGTCGGCCCAAACGAAATCGCCGACGAAGACGGCCTCCTGCGGGGCGACGCCCAGACGGCGCAGCGCCTCCTGGAAGATCGCCGGATGCGGCTTCTCCCAGCCGACTTCTGACGATACGACCAGCGTATCGATGTACTGCATCAGCCCGTGCTTGGCCAGGCTCTTTTCCAGCGCCTTGCTCGACTGGTACGTGTTGGAGACCGCTCCAACGGCCAGGCCGCGTTCCTTGAGGGCGCGCAAGACGTGCCGCGTCTCCGGATCGACGGTGTAGCGGATGCTGCGGAAGAGCGCGGCTTCGGCGATCCGGCCAAGAACCCCTGCCGAGACATCGAGCCCGAGTGTCTCGAAGCCCTCCCTGTATATCTCCGCCGTCGGCTTCTGCTCGAGCTTGCCGTGCAGCCAAGCTTCTGTCTCGCGCAGGAACACGGCGGACACGGCGGCCCGCAGCTTCTCCGCCGGCGGTATGTGTTCGCCCATCTCTTTCGCGAGGCGCCGGCGCAGCGTTTCATACGCCTGCGTCTCGCCGGAGTAATCGACGTCCCACAGCGTGTAGCCCAGGTCGAACAGGACGGCGCGGACCTTCATGTCTCTCCATCCCTGAAGGGGACGACGATTCGATGGATGCTTAGTATGGCAGCATAACGTCGAATCGGCGGGCCGTTCAAGCGAATAGCCCTCCCGGCATGGAGAACTCACCGACGAGGTGGTAAGATAGGGAACGCATGAGGGAGCACGACGCGACGTGAACGTATACCTGCTCACCCTGCTGCTGGCGGCTGGAATCGCGCTGGCGACGGCGGTAGCCCTGGAAGTCTACTCCCACCGGATGCGCGTGCCCGGCGTCTTTCGCGTCGACCGCGGCGCCGGCGAGCGGCCCTGCTGGGGCGGCGTCGCCGTTTTCGTTGCCTTTGCCGTCACGCCGTTCGTCGCGTCCGCGCTCTCGTCGAAGGCGTCGGAGTTCTTCTCGCCGAAGTCGGGCGATTTCCTGGGATTCCTGGCCGCGGCCGCCCTCATCTTCGCCGTCGGCCTCGTCGACGATTGGAAAGCGCTCGGCTACAAGCCGAAGCTGGTCGTCCAGGTAGTCGCGGCGTCCGGCGTATATGCCGCCGGCTACAGCATCGACAAGCTGGCGTTTCCCTGGGGACCGGAGATCACCCTCGGCTTCATGGCGCCGGTCCTGACCGTCCTCTGGATCGTCTTCTTCACCAACGCCATCAACCTCATCGACGGCCGCGACGGCGTGGCCACGGGCGTCGCCGTGCTGGCGGCCGTGCCGCTCGCCTACATCGCCGCCGACTCGCAGCACCCGACGGTCGCTATCTTCCTCGTCGCCATAGCCGGCGCGGGCCTGGGCTTCATCCCGTTCAACCTGCCGCCCGCGACCAGCTACCTCGGCGACTCCGGCGCGCTGCTGATCGGCTTCCTTCTCGGCTCGCTGTCGATTCGCGCCGCGACGGGCGTGACCGAGGCGTTCTTCTTCGCCGTGCCCGTCGTCGCCCTGGGGTTCCCGATCCTCGACACGGTGCTCGCCGCGCTCCGTCGCGCCCTCGACCGCAAGCACCCTTTCGGCCGTGACGCCGACCACATCCATAACCGGCTGGAGAACGCCGGCTTCGGGCCGCGCGGGCTGCTGCTCGTCATCTACGGGATCAGCATGCTCTTCGCCGTCGCGGCGATAGTGATGCACGGCCTTGACGTCTTCGCGGTGGAGCTCGGCATACTCCTGGGATTCGCGGCCGTGCTGACGCTTGTGCTGGCGAAGCTGGGCTACCTGGTTACGCTCTGGAACAGCCACTCCATCGTCTGGCTGCGACGGCGCCTCACGTTCCAGTCCGAAGGCGAAGCCAAGCCGCTCGACTCAGGCGATTCCACGCAACGAAGCTAGCAGGGTTGTCGAGTTCCGGCGGCGTACACAAATGCTGTAGCCGAGACTTTCCAGTCTCGGCGTTCGACCTGCCCGCGACGTAGCGCAGAGAGACGCTGCACCGGCTGGCGGTCACGCTGCTGGGGCTAAGCAGGAGAGCCTGGACGCAGTTCTTGTGCCGCCTGCCGAATGAGAAAACTCGATGCATTGCCAACGAGGAACTAGCTGCCGTAACCCTCGTCGCCTTCGAAGCGCATATTATCGCGAACGGTCGTCACGAAGTCGTCCGCAAACACCAACGCAGTATCGCTCTCCGGGATACTGGCCCCTTCTCGTAGAGCGTCTAGCAAGGCGAATGTTGAACGAGCATCCGCTTCTAGACCCGCCAGTACTTCTTGAGCTAAGGTTGCCGATCCCGTCTCAATTTTCAGGCTCAATCCGATCTTCCCCAACACCTAGGTTGCACCAAGCCAAGCCAGGCTAGTCCGCCTTCTTGCCGTCCATTGCCACCGTTCCCGTCGCGTCCACGTCCCCCGTCAAGAGAGACGAGATGAGCTGCCTCAGTTCTCCAGGAGCATAGGAGCGTTTCGCCGGCACTCGTAGAATCGGCAGACCGGCCCGGCGGACGGCCTCATCGAGAAACGCGTCCCTACTTCGCCGACGGGCTTTCTGATGCGAGGAATCATCGAGCTCGATGAGCAGGCGCGGCTCGGTGGTAGCGCTGTCGCAGAGCACGAAATCCACGTGCTTCGACTGAATTCGGTTCAGGTAAGCCTGTCTATCCCTGGTGCCCTGAGGCAGCCAGAGCAGGTCGCTGAGCCTAACCTTCGCGAATATGTACAGATCACCGTCAATGGCTTGCCCGAGCACCCCGAAGAAGGACCGCTCGGCTGGAGTCAAGAGATGATCCGTCTTGCGGTAGGGCCAGCGAGCCAGAGCTTTGGCGAAGAACCGATAGAGCAATCCAGCGATGACAGCAGTCACAGTCACGACGAGAAGTATCAGGAAGCTGTTCAAGCGCAGGCTCCTTTCAACGCAGAGACCCCTGGCGCTACCGCAGAGCAGCCCTCAGCCGGTTCGCCAGCAGCAGATAGCCGCAGCGCGCCGTTATCCCTCCGGCTACCGCGACGTCGACGACGCGGTTCCGCCGGAGATACTTCTTGTAGTAGTGCCACATGCTGCGATGTCGCGCGACGATGCTCCGGCTGGGCAGCGTGCGGCTGCTCCGCCCGATGTGGTGGATGACCGACGTCTGCGGCAGGTACACCACGTTGTATCCCGCGCGATGCACCCGCTGGCAGAGGTCGACGTCCTCGATGTACATGAAATAGCCCTCGTCCAGCAGCCCGATCTCCTCGAAGAGCGAGTGGCGCACCATTAGGCAGGCGCCGGACACCCAATCTACGTCGCTGATGCTATCGTGATGCCAATCGCTGAGCAGGTACTGCCGCGAGTAGCGATTTCGCGGGAAGAGCCGCGTCAGCAGCGAGTAGCGATTGAACAGCGCGACGGAGAAGGTTGGGAAGCTGCGGCAGGAAAGTTGCAGCGACCCATCGGGGTTGAGCAGCCGCGGCGCCACGACGCCCGTGTCGTCGTGCTCGCGCAGGTAGGCCAACATCGGCGCGAACGGGTCCGCCTCGACCTCCGAGTCGGGATTCAGGAGGACAATCGCCTCGCCCTTCGCCTCCCGGGCGCCGCGATTCGCCCCCGCCGCGAATCCGAGGTTGCGCGGCATCCGCAGCAGGCGCACGTCCGGGAACTCCGACGCCACCATCGGTGCGCTGCCGTCGCGCGAGTCGTTGTCGACGACGATGACCTCGCGCTCGACGGCCGGCGGGTGCGCCGCCAGCGATTGCAGGCAGCGACGCAGGTGCTCGCGCCCGTTATAGCTGACGATGACGATGGAGATGTCCACGCTCAGCCCTTCCTCAGCGCCTCTTCGTAGACTTCGATGGTCTCGCGGGCCGCCCTCTCCCAGCTAAACGTCGCTGCGCGCTCCAGGCCGCTCTCTCGTAGATTCGACCTCAGGTCGTAGTCTTTGAGGATGCGCTCCATGGCGTCGCAGAGGGCGTTGGCGTCTCGCGGGTCGACCAGGAGGGCTGCGTCGCCGGCCACCTCGGGAATCGACGAGACGTTCGAGGCGACGACGGGCACGCCGCAGGCCATCGCCTCGAGAACCGGCAGCCCGAAGCCCTCGTACAGCGACGGGAAGACGAAGAGGTCGGCGGCGTTGTACAGCGCGGGCATCTCCTCAGGCAGGACGTAGCCGGTGAAGATGACATCGCCCTTGAGCCCCAGCTCTTCCGCCAGCCGGAAGTCGGCGCCGTAGTTCCAGGCCCGCTGCCCGGCCACGACGAGCTTGTGCTCGACGCCGCGCCGTCGCAGCTCCGCGAAGGCCTTCAGCAGCGTCGTGCGGTTCTTGCCCGGCTCCAGGCTGCCGACGCTGAGGATGAACCGGTCCGGCAGCAGGTGATTGTAGC
Organism: Dehalococcoidia bacterium; assembly: GCA_022865685.1. Lineage (GTDB taxonomy): Bacteria > Chloroflexota > Dehalococcoidia > DSTF01 > JALHUB01 > JALHUB01. Next base: position 31,289 of record JALHUB010000122.1, read on the forward strand.
GCAGCCGGTCCAACACGGCCGGGTCGTCGATAACGCGGAACGCGGGCGCTGCCGCCTCGGCGATGGGCCGCACCTTTTCGGGCGGCGCCTGGAGGATTCTCACGATATCGTCGCGGACGGCCTGCGAGGGGCAGATCAGCATTGGGGCGGCCTTCGCGGCGGCCCAACTGATGGAGCGGAAATAGAGGAGGCGGCTGCGCGGGTAGCGCTCCGGCAGGATGAAGAAGGTCAGGTCGTGGAAGGTGACGACGCGGCGGCAGCCGGTCGTGAGAAGCGGCGTTGTGTGGTGCGGCGAGTGCAGCACGTCGATTGCCCGCGCCCGGAGCTGCGCCGGCAGGACGAGCTGCTCCCAAACCAGGCGCGCTGCTCGAAATCTGGCGTCAACGCGTACGACCCGAAACGATGGCCGCTCCCGTGCCAGGCCGTCGAAGGCATCGGTCTTCGCGAACACGACGTACTCGTTGTCGACGTCGATGCGGGCGAGGGCGCGGATGAGGTTGTCGGTGTAGACGCCGGCGCCGGCCATCAGGCGCGGTATCGACGTAGCGTCGAAGGCGATGCGCATCACGTCTCCCGGAGCTGTTCCACTTCCAGCGTCCGGCCCATGCGGCCGCGGTAGTAGTCTAGCACGCCGCGTAGGAGCGCCTTCACCATCGGCCGGTCGCGCTTGATGGCGTGGCGGCCCAGGTAGACGAGCCGCGTCGCCAGGAAGTATGCCGTGAACACCGCGAACCAGAAACGCGACCGCGAGTTCTTGTGCACCAGGTACAGCCGGTTGCGTGTGGCGTAGTAGTGCTTGAACGGTGTCATCCAGCCGCCACCGCTCGACGCGCTCTCCATGTGGTAGACCACCGCCTCCGGGTCGTAGCGGAGGCGAAAGCCGGTCGCGAGGGCGCGCCGCAGCCAGTCGGTCTCCTCGTAGTACATGAAGAAGCGCTCGTCGAGCAGGCCGGCCTCGCGGAAGGCGGTCGCCGGCACAAGGGCGCAGCAGAAGCTGGCGGTCTGGAGGTCGCGCGGACGGCTCGTCGCGGGGCCGTCGGGCTTGCCGTGGAAGGTCTTGCTGAACAGGCCGAAGCGCCAGTCGAAGTCACCGGCGTGCGTGCTTATGAGCCGGTGGTCGTCGTAGTAGAGGATTTTCGGGACGGCGATGGTGCGCTCGTCGGCGAAAGCGACCAGCTTCGAGAGGAAGGTCTCCGTCAGTACGGTGTCGTTGTTGAGGATGAGAATCCGGTCGAAGCCCTCGTCGAGGCAGTAGCGGATGCCGATGTTATTGCCGCCGGCGGTGCCCAGGTTCTCCGGCGCGCGCAGGAGGACGGTGTCAGGCAGAAGGCGTTGCAGCTCGGCGTCGGAGCCGTCCGTCGAAGCGTTGTCGACGATAACGATACGCCGGTTGGCGTAGTCGACGCGCGCCAGCGACTCGGCGAAGCGGCCGATGAAGGCGGCGCCGTTGTAGTTGACGACGACGATGCCCACAGAGGGGCGCTGCGATCCAGGTTCGTCTTGCATTGGAGAATGTGCGCCCATCTTATCATCCTGAGACAGGAGAGAGGGAAGTCGCGAGCATGTGAGGTGCGTCGCTTGTTGTGGCAGCGGCGTTGTTTCGCGGGCCGTTCGGGATCCCGAACGGCCCGTCCGCCTCAGGCGGAGCCCCGTGAGCGCGATAAACGCACATCGCATCGTCGTCGCGGAGAGTCGATGGAAGCGCGCGAGCGCCGTCTAGGTCGGCGGCGCGAGGTGCTCCGCGAGCGCGGCCTGCCAGGGTCGGAGCGCGATGCCGAGCCGCGCGCCCGCCTCGTTGCGCAGCGCCGTGTACGGAGGCTTCGGCGGATAGGCGTTGTACTCCGCCAGCGTCGTCGGCTTGAGGGCGACGTCGGAGCGACCGGCGAGCCGCAGGATCTCGCGCGCCCACTCGAAGCGAGAGCACTCGCCGCTGTTCGTGAAGTGATAGACGCCGTAGACCCCGATTTCGACCAGTCGCGCGATCGCGTCCGCCAGGTCGCGAGCGAGCGTCGGCGTCGCGACCTCGTCCGTCACCACCGTCAGCTCCGCCTGCCGCGCCGCCGCCGCCAGGATCTTCGACGGAAAGTCGCGCTCGCCGCCGCCGTACAGCCAGGCCGTTCGCACGACGTACAGCCGCTCGACCAGCGCTTGCGCCTCCTCTTCGCCTTTGAGCTTCGAGCGTCCGTAGGCGTTTACCGGTTTTGGAGCGTCCGACTCGACATAAGGCTCGCCTCTCAGGCCGTCGAAGACTTCGTTCGTGCTCACGTAGAGGAGCGCCGCGCCGGCGTCTCGACAGGCGAGGGCGACGTTCCGCGTGCCGAGCCCGTTCACGCGATTCGCCAGATGCGGGTCGTCTTCGCACAGACGGGTGTCCGTGAGCGCCGCCGCGTGGATGACGATGTCCGGCTTCGCTGCTTCGATCCTTCGACGCGTCGTGTCGGCGTCCGAGATATCGAGCTCCGGCAGGTCGCCGCCGTCGACGGTGTGGGCGGAGAGCGAGCACATCAGCTCGCGCCCCAACTGGCCGCGATTGCCGGTGATGAAGATGCGCATTTCGAGTCGAGGCTAGGCGTTAGCGGGAGGAGCGCTGCGGGCCGAGGCGAGCCGAGCGCCGTACTGCTTCTCGTAGTAGGCGCGGAAGGCGCCCGACTTGATCTTCTCCCACCACTGCCGGTTGTCGACGTACCAGGCGACCGTCTTCTCGAGCGACGCCGCGAAGTCGTGGCGCGGCGACCAGCCGAGGGCGCGGATCTTCTCGAAGTCGAGCGCGTAGCGGCGGTCATGCCCCGGCCGGTCTTCGACGAAGCGGATCAGGCTGCGCGGCTTGCCAAGCAGGTCGAGTATCCCTTCGACGACGTCCATGTTAGGCCGCTCGTTGCCGGCGCCGACGTTGTACACCTCGCCGCGCGCGCCTCCGTGCAGGAGGAGGTCGAGCGCTTCGCAGTTGTCCTTCACGAAGAGCCAGTCGCGAACCTGGCGGCCGTCGCCGTAGACCGGCAGCGGCTGGTCGTCCAGGGCGTTGCTGATGAACAGCGGCGCCATCTTCTCGGGGTACTGGTTCGGCCCGATGTTGTTGCAGGGTCGGGCGATGACGACGGGCAGCCGGTGAATCTCGATGAAGGCGATGCACTGCATGTCGCCGCCGGCCTTGCTCGCGGAGTAGGGGCTGCGCGGGTGTAGCGGGTCGTCCTCTTTGGAGCGACGCGGCGCCGGCACCTCGCCGTAGACCTCGTCCGTCGAGATGTGGAGCACTCGCTCGATGCGCCCGCTAGCCTCGGCGACGGCGGAGAGCAGGCAGTAAGTGCCGTAGACGTCGGTCTGGATGAACGGCGCCGGCTCCAGGAGCGAGCGGTCGACGTGGCTCTCGGCGGCGAAGTTGACGACGGCGTCGACCTCGCCGATAAGCTGCCCCACGAGCTCAGGGTCGCAGATGTCGCCCTTCACGAAGCGGTAGCGCTTCGCCAGTGGCCCGCCCTCGATGTCCAGCAGGTTGTCGGGGTTGCCGGCGTAAGTCAGCTTGTCGAGGTTGACGACCTCGTAGCCATCGTGCTGCGTCAGGATATGTCGAATGAAATGGCTGCCGATGAAGCCCGCTCCGCCCGTGACGAGGACCTTCCGCATGCTCCGCCTCGCTAAGGGATTCGCACCCGGCTGAAGTCGCCGAGCACGAGGGTGCAGCTCCGCGGCTTGCCGTCGGCGCCTCGCAGGTCGACGTTGCGGCCGATGAGGCTGTCCTGGATGCGCGTCCCGATGCCGCTAATCACCGTGTTCTCCATGACCACGCTCTGCTCTATCTCCGCATCTTGCACCAGGCAGTCGTAGTAGATCGACGTGAACGGCCCGACGTATGAGTTGACGATCCGCGTCCTCTCGCCGATTATCGACGGCCCGCGGATGACGCTGTTCACCACCTCGCAGCCCTCCTGCAATACGACGCGCCCTTCGACGCGCGACGCCTCGTCGACCTTCCCGGCGCTCGCAGGCTCCAGGCCCTCGAGGATCGCGCGGTTGGCATCGAGGATGTCGTCCATCTTGCCGGTGTCGATCCAGCAGCCGCCGGCGACCTCGCAGCGCACGTCGTGCCCGTGGTCGACGAGGTACTGGATCGTGTCCGTTATCTCCAGCTCGCCCCGCGCCGACGGCTTGATGCCGTTCACCGCCTCGAAGACGGTGCGGTCGAACATGTAGATGCCGATCACTGCCAGGTTCGACGGCGGCTCCTTCGGCTTCTCGACGACGCGCAGCAGCCGGCCGTCGCGCAGCTCCGCCACGCCGAAGTCCTGCGGGTTCTTGACCGGGTAGAGCAGTATCTGGCCCGCGGGCTGCGGGTTCTGGCGGCAGAACTGGTCGACGAACGGGCGAATGCCCTCGCGCAGGAAGTTGTCGCCGAGAAAGAGCACGAACGGGTCCTCGTCGAGGAACCCCTGCGCGATCTTGACGGCGTGGGCGATGCCGCGCGGCGCGTCCTGCTCGATGTAAGTGACGCTGACGCCGAATCGACTGCCGTCGCCGACGGCGGCCATCACCTGCTCCTTCGTGTCGCCGACGACGATGCCGATGTCGCGCACGCCGCACTCGACGAGGTTCTCGATGGCGTAGAAGAGGATCGGTTTGTTGGCGATGGGGACGAGTTGCTTGGCGCCCGTGTAGGTGAAGGGACGCAGCCGGCTGCCCTGGCCGCCGCTGAGGATCAGCCCCTTTAGGTTGAACGGCAGGTCCGCCATCTGCGACGCGACTCCTGTCTGTGAAGGGAGGACTGAGTTGCGCTTATTGTAGTCCGACTCCAATCGGTCGGCAACTTCGGCGGAACCCTACGTCGAGCGCTGGTTCCCCCGAAAGCGGAGCGGCAAGCGGTGCCACGACATTCGCCGCGCAGACCGTTTCCCACGATCTCATTCGATGAGTAAGAGATACCACTATCGCCTGACGATGTCGGTGGCACGATGAAGCGGGCAGTCGCTCCGAGACACGCAGGATCACGGCTGGACCGTCGGGCCGCTCGGTCATTCCTGCCTCCTACGATTCTTCTCGCAAGCGAACCCTTGCCGGGGGCCCAACGTCGACGTCAACGATGCCGGCGTGAGCTAGGAGGCTTGTCACGTAATTGGCGATATCCCTCTTGATCCAGGATTTCAGGTACTCGTCCAGCGTTCCTGGGTCGCCTTCGACGCGTCTTGAACCGCCTATCGTGACCCACCCCTTGTTGCGCAGGAAGCCAGGGATGCCCTCGAGACAGGCCCACGACAAACGAGTGTAGGCCCGCTTTGTGCCTAGGAGCAGGATCACTCCGGCGTTATCGAGATCTCTGACCACAAACGGTGCGCGTTTGGCGAATGTCCGGAGAGTTACCGCCGATTTGATGTGGGTCCGCACCCGTTGTTCTACAGTGCCCATTTGGCACCCTCCTAGTGTCCTCAAGCGCTTGCTCTTGGGTGTTGAATCAGGGGTTCCCAAGCGCCAACGCCAGCGTCCAGTTATTGGATTCCATGTCGCCCTTCGAGTACGACATAGCACCCCGATGACTTACCTCGATCGAATAGAAGTCCGAGTCAGGGACGCCTTCGATGTCAAAGCTCAATGAGCAGGCCGGGCCAACGTAAAACTTTCCAATTCCGCTATTAAGGCGGCCGGTTGCAATAGTGTTTCCCTCGCCGTTCTTGACTACGACTTGTGTGCCGGCCTCCATGTCGGAGTACCCACCGGCGCCGGAGCAAGGTTTGCCTAATTCTAAGTATGAATCTCTAGCTGGAACGGTCATCGTGCCGTGTACGGTGTGTGCCTGTGGCGTCGGCGTTGGCTTCGGCGTGGAACTTCCTATGCAGGCCAGCAGACCCACCGCCCCGGCTCCCAGCCCAACTAGTAGGACTCGTCTCACCGTCTATCCTCCTCGCCTATGATAGTCGCTGCACTGCGGCTGACCCCGCCAGCCATCCCTGGGCAAACTTGCGTCTTCTTACGCGATGATCCTGTATGTCCCCGGCCCTACGCGCTCGAAGTACGCATAGACGGGGTCGTGGTGATCTGGCGCGTTAACACAGCAGCGGGAGACGACATGGGTGCGGATCGTGGATTCGCGGTATGGGCTTCTGCCCGCTTTCATGTGTTCGATGATCTCCCAAGGAGAAAACTCGTTCCTGCCCTTCGCCGCGGTTACTGCCTTGGCGGCACTAAGCACTTCTTCGTGACACACCATCTGATGACCTCCTTGGCCCACTGCCGATGGCAGGGAACGAGACGAAACCAAACGCGCGATGGGATTGCCTCTCGAGCCGGGGCGCTGCCTGTTCCACTCGGGAGACAGTGTTTGGACCAGAGATGCTTCCAGTTCGTGCTGCCGCTCCGTCTCGTGGAAAAGCAGTCCCACAGTCGTACCACGCCTGACGGTCTCGAGGACTAGGTTGGTGATTCGACAATTCGTCTGTTGTCCTCCTGAGTAGCAGTTGCGGGGCGAGATCAAGCCGTATCCCTGGTTTAACCGCTTGCCCAGGCTATCGCAGCGGCCCACGTATTTCGGAACACTGTCCGCGAGGAATATGTACACGCCACCGCTGCCGTTCCACGTTGAAGGAATCGAGAAGCGGCAAAATGGCCCAGCACCATAGGCATGGAATGGGCGGCCTTCCCGGTTTGCATAGCGAGACTGGGGCATGAACTCTCTGAGCCGTCCGTGGGCGTCCGTTTGGGGGCTAATCTGGCCCAGGTATTCGAATCGGTGTCCCGCGAATTCCATGGTCGTGCCCTATCCTCCTCAGCAGCGACCTATCAGTGCGGGGATTATACCACTGCTCCCGGGCTTCTCAAGAGATGTAGCACGCGAGTTCCCGCCATCAGGATCGTGCGAAACGGGCTACCCGCTGCAGCGGCCCTGCCGGGGTGTCACTTCCCCCTGACAGACCGCGCGCGACGACGCTACAATCGACGGCATGCTCTCCGGCAAATGGATATGGATCTGGAACTGGCGACGCTGCCTCGATGGCAACCCCATCGCCGTCGCGCGCAGACTGAACGACGCCGGCTGCTGTGGCGCCTTCGTCAAGAGCGACGACGGCGGCCACCCCTTCGACCAGGGGCGTCCCGTCTGCGAGATCGTCCAGGCGTTGCAGGAGGAGGGCCTGCTCGCCGGCCTCTGGGGCTACGTCTACGGCTGCGACGCCCCGACCGTCATCTACGGCGACCTCAAGCGCACAGCGACGGAGGAGGCCGCCATGGCCGCCCGCTTCATCACGGAGAAACCGTCGCCCTCATATCGCGGCCCCGACGCCTACGTCATCGACGTCGAAGCCGAGTACGAGCGCCGGCCGTCCGACCCGTCCGCCACCGCCGAGCGCTACCTCAGCGCCGTCCGTGCCGCCGCAGGCCCCGACTTCCCGCTGCTCTACGCGCCGCTGCCTCAGCCGGACTACCACCGCGCGCTGCCCTATCGCGTCTTCAACCGCTGCTGCCGGGGGGTCATGCCGCAGGCCTACCACAACGCCATGCAGGTCTCGCCGGAGCGGGCCATCGCACTCTGCTACGACGCCTTCGCCGCTGAAGGACTGCTCGACGTCCCGATCGCGCCCGTTGGCGGCGCCTACGGCTCCGTCACGCCCGACGAGCTGGCCCGCTGGGCCGCGGCCGCCATCGAACGCGGCGCGACGATGCTCTCCTGGTGGAGCTTCGAGCACATCGAGAACGAGCGCCCGCAGCTCTGGGACGCCATCGCGCGCGTCGACCTCCCTCGAAAGGACGATACCGACGTGGACGAAGAGACGAAGAAGACCGCCGCCGCCAGCGCCTTTCGCCAGCGCATCGCCGGGCTCATCCTCAGCGGCGACCCCGATCTGGCGGAGCGCGCCTACCGTGAGTTGCAGTACGTGCGCGCCGTCGCCGGCCTCCCCTTGATTGGGACCAACCAATCAGACAATCGGTAAAGCCGGTTCGTGTGCGATCAGGCTCCTAGGATCAGCTGTGGATGCCTGCTCTGACGCTACAACCTTCGTATCTTTCTGAGAAGCTGAGGGATTCATCCCTCAGGACTGAAAACCGCTAACAAACGACCAGCCTCATAGAATCATTGCTCTCGTCATGTAGTGGCGCGCCCTCGCTGGCCTCCCGCCCGTCAACGACGCCCTCCTAACATCAAGCGCTCGGTCTCCGGCTCAGGCAATCGAATGACTCCCGGGAGCACAGCCTGCGCTTCCGCGACTACGGTGCTAGGGCGGGGTGTGGGATCGAGGTCATGCGCTAGCGGAAGTCGAAGGCCCGCCTTGGGAGGGCGGCAGCGAGACGGTGCAGGCGTGCCTGCCTAGACTCGCCGCGTCCCGCGCCTGTAAGATACGGGATGCGGCTTCCCCGCGCCCAACTTCGTCATCCCTCCGCGGCGCGCAGCCCGGGAGCAACTCGATGAAGATCGCTTTCATCATGTACCAGGGGAACATGTTCTCCGGCGGGCAGGGAATCTACACCTACTACCTCACCCGCGAGCTCGCCCGCCTGGGCCACGAGGTGCACGTCATCGCCGGGCCGCCGTTCCCTGAGACCGACGAATCGGTCATCTGTCACAACGTCAAGACCGAGAGCTACTGGAGCCTCTACCACAACCGCGGCGAGTTCCTCCACCAGCGACACCCACTCTCGCACTTCCATCCCGTCAACTTCTTCGAGTTCTACTCCACGCGCATCGCCATCTCGTCGCTGCTCCTCACCTTCAGCATGCGCGCCTTCATCAAGATCAAGGAGATTGCGCCGGAGACGCGGTTCGACGTCGTCCACGACAACCAGACCCTCAGCTACCC
>JALHUB010000013.1 GCA_022865685.1 Dehalococcoidia bacterium
CGCCTCGTCCGTGCCCAACGCCCTCGCTTTCGCAGCGGTTGCAGCCGGGGGCGCGCTGCTGCTGGCGGCGGGCGCCTGGTACGCGACGAGGCGGCGGCGGGCAGGCTGAGGGAGCAGCAGCCATTGAATAGGGCTGTGTCCACGCCCTGCCTCTTTGCGCCCCTGGACTAATCTCCCCTGATGGCCTAATCTGCTGTCTGTGAACCGGATCGAATGGTCGGGGCTCCTCCCTGAGGCGGAGTTGATTGGCATTCCGCCTGCCGAGGTCAGCGGCGTCTACTACGACTCGCGCGCGGTGACGCCGGGCTCCCTGTTCGTGGCCGTCCCCGGCGCTATGCCGCCCCTGAGCCGCGACGGGCACGACTTCATCGCCCAGGCGCTCGACCGCGGCGCCGCCGTTGTCGTCGTGCAGGCCGACCACCGCCGGCAGTGGGACGCGCTCGCAAGAAGCGGACGGGCCGCGTTCATCGCCGTCGAGGACACGCGCTCCGCCCTGGCGACGGTCGCGGCGGCGTTCTACGGCTTTCCGGCGCGCCGCCTGAAGACCGTCGGCGTGACCGGCACCGACGGCAAGACGACGACCGTCCACCTCATCGACGCCGTGCTGGAGGCGGGCGGCCTCTCCTCGGGCTTCCTGAGCAGCGTCGAGCTCAAGGCGGACGGCGGGCCGCAGCTCAACGCCACCCACATGACCACGCTGCAATCGCCCGAGGTCCAGGCGCTACTGGCGGAGATGGTCGCCGCGGGGCGCGACTGCGCCGTCGTCGAGGCCTCTTCGCACGGGCTGGCGCTGCGCCGGGTCGACGGCTGCGAGTTCGACATCGCCGTCTTCACGACGTTGAGCAGCGACCACCTCGACTTCCACGGCACGCCGGACGAGTATCTGGCGGCGAAGGGGCGTCTCTTCTCGATGCTGGACGAGAGCGTCGACAAGGGTATCGCCAAGACGGCGATCCTCAATGCCGACGAGCCGGCCTCCGCGTACCTGCGCTCCTGCACGCGGGCGAGGGCGATCACCTACGGCATCGAGGGGGAGGCGGATATCCGCGCCGAGGATATCGAATTCGAGGGGCTGCGGTCATCGTTCACCGTCGTCGGCCCCTTCGGCCGGCTCCATGCTCAGATACCCCTTAGCGGCCGCCACAGCGTCTACGATGCCCTGGCGGCGGCGGCGACAGGGCTGGCCCTCGGGGTAGCACCGGAGGCGATTGTGAGCGGGCTGACAGGCTTCCATGGCGTGCCCGGTCGCATGGAGGTGATCGACTGCGGGCAGCCGTTCAGTGTTATCGTCGATATCGCCTCCACTGCCGAAGCGCTGCGCCGGGTGCTGGGAGTGCTGCGTCCTCTGACGGCGCGCCGCCTGCGGGTTGTGTTCGGCTGCGCGGGGGAGCGCGACCCCGCCCGCCGCGACGGCATGGGAAGGGTGGCGGGCGAGCTGGCGGATTTCGCGGTGCTGACGAACGAGGACCCCCGGACAGAGGACTCCTACGCGATCATCGATCGCATAGCGCGTGGGCTGACGGATGCCAGCCGGCGGGAAGGCAGCGACTTCGTCCGCATCGTCGACCGGCGGCAGGCGCTCAGGTACGCCTTCGAGCAGGCGCAGGCGGGCGACACGGTGCTCCTGGCGGGCAAGGGC
>JALHUB010000123.1 GCA_022865685.1 Dehalococcoidia bacterium
CGATGTCATAGCTTCCGTCATCGCGACGCTGTACCGTCTTCGGCGAAAGAAGACAATTCGGGTGCTTTACGAGCGCATGGAGAAGGCTATCCCTCGCGCTAAGACAGAACGAGATCGCTGGCGTTTCAGATCGGCTCAGGCCGTGTGCATGGAGCGCCTTGGCAGCTTCGACAACGCGGTGGCTTTGTATGACGACGCCCTGGCCCAAGCGATGGGGTCTGCGTCGCCTGAGGCGGCGATCATTGCGAAGATGAGAGCCGAATGCTTGTGTCGTTCAAGAAAAGGACGCGGTTGATCGCGAGACCCCGTGCGGCTGGCAGCTTCGAGGCACCTTCGCAGAGGGTCCATTACCGATATCCCCTATCTGTCCGGCATCCCTGTTGTTTCGATGCCAGGCGATTTTCCCTCAGCGTGTCCGAATCGAACCCCGAGAAAATCGAGGCTCAAGAAACCCGCATGAATACTGGATTCTCTACCTTCGGACGGATTGGCGGTCGTCCGAAGGAATCAGAGAAAGAGAGGCCCGAAGGGCCGTTTGGGAGGCCCAAACGGGGCGAAAAAGGGGCAAAACACGGGCACCTCGTCCACATGTTTCGGAAGCCGAAGACAGCGAGAATGAGCCTATTACACGCCAAAGCCCGCCTCTCGGCCGAACGGGTCGTGGACGACAGAAAATGCTTCGATGAGACGCGTGGCTAGAATGTCGCGGTTTCGGAAAAATGGTTATCCGTGCGGCGGCTAGGCCGCGTCATCTAACGAGCCCTCGGATCGCTGCCACGCAGATAGCCCAGGATGTGGCAAATACCAGCAAGACTGGGAGAGCGACAACCGACCAGCCTGCGGACAACGTCCCCGCGACGAGCAGAGCTCCGGAGAGCATCGCGACAATACCAAAGAACCATAGCAGACCGATGAGAACAGCCTCTCGACCCATCGCTGGCACCTCCTCACTTCACAGCGTATTGCCCCGGTCTCTTCGGCGGAGTTCTACGGTAGTCAGGCGGCCTCCTGCCAGGCGGGCTTTCAGCGACAGAGAATGTTTCGATAACAGAACGTGGTGGACAGAACGCGAATCGAATCCAGTCCGCGGGCTCAGGGAAAAGCAGATCCTTCGCTGGCGCTCAGGATGACATTGAGTCTCCCTGCTCACTGCTTCCTACTCACTGCTCACTACGCGGCAGGCTGGCCCATCGCGGCGAGTTGCTCTTTGAGGCGGGTGATGCGCTTGGAGGTCTGGGGGTGGTCGCCGAACCAGGTGACGGCCTTGGACTGGTCGCCGTACTTGGCCTTGAGGAACTCCAGGAAGCGCAGCAGGCCGTTGGCGCGGTAGCCGCCCTTGAAGGTGAAGACGGTGCCGTCGTGGTCGGCCTCGAACTCGCCGTCGCGGTAGTCCTGCTTGAGGATGAGTTCGGTGGCGACGTTGGCGGCGGCCTGGGTGGCGGCGGCCTCGCCCTTGAGCAGGACGCCCAGCGCGATCTCGGCGGTGACGGCCTGCTCGATGGCCTTGGCGGCGTGGCGGCGGGTGACGTGGGCGATCTCGTGGGCGATCACGCCGGCGAGTTGGTCGTGGTCGGCGCCGACGGCGGTGAGGAGCCCGCGGGTGACGTAGATGAAGCCGCCGGGCGCGGCGAGCGCGTTGACTTCCTTGCTGTTGAGGACCTTGAAGGACCAGGGGAGGCCGGGGCGCTCGGTCTGGGCGACGAGGCGCTGGCCGATGCGGGTGATGCGGGCGGCGGCCTCGGGATCGTTGACGACGCCGTACTTGGCCTCGACGTTGGCGGCGGTCTGGCGGCCGACGCGGACCTCCGTGCCCTCGTCCACGACGCGCGGCCCGCCGCCGCAGCCGGCAAGGGAGAGAGCCAGGAGGAGGACGGCAGGGGCAAAAGC
>JALHUB010000014.1 GCA_022865685.1 Dehalococcoidia bacterium
AGTGCGCCGGCGACGGCAGGCCGCCGTGAGCGGCCCCACGAAGTCGACCGCCTCCTACCGTCCGCCGCCCGTCGCTGAGTGGGCGGGCCCGGAGACGCCCTCCGCACGCCTCGTCGTCGTAGAGGGGCCGGACGCGGGACAGAGCGTCGACCTGGGCGGGCAGGCGGTCACCATCGGCGCCGACGCCGACTGCGCGCTCCGCCTCTCCGACGCCGGCGGCCTCGTCGGCGGACGCCACGCCCGCGTCTGGCTGCGCGAGGGGAGCTTCATGCTCCACCACCTCGACCGGCGGCTGACGACGCGCGTCGGGGAGCGGACGGTCGACTGGGCGGTGCTGGAGCCGGGGGACGAGATCGTGATCGGGCCGCACCGGATACGGTTCGAGACGGCGTCGCCAAGCGACGCGTAGGGCATTCCTGTTCTGCGGGTTGAAACCCGCAGCCTCCGCAAATGCAGGGGAGGGCTTTAGCCCTCCCGAACGAACCGCCGAACAAACACCGCTTCCACGGGCCCGGTGAACGCCTCCTGCCAATCGCCGGCAGAGCGCATCGCCTTCGCGAGCCTCGACTCGCGCTCGACAATCCCCACCTCGACGCCGTACTGCGATAGCAGCGCCTCCCAGCCTTCGTCCACGGTGCGTATGCGAATGTAATCGCCGAAGATCGTTTCGCCGTAGAACTCCTCACGACCGTCGATGAAGACGGACGTGCTGGGATAGAGACGGTCGATAAGATAGCCGCCCCAGCTATACTCGTTGAGCAGGCGGGCGCCACGGTAATGGCTGTCCACGAACGCCGCGCCTGCCGCAGGATAGCCGTCGCTGCTGGGACGAAACCCCGAGAGCGACGCTCCGAACGACGGCGCGATGACGAGCAGGCAGGCGGCCAGACCCCCAACCAGCGCAACGCCGGGCAGCGTCCGAAACCTCATGCCGGAGTCGCGCTCGCGACTAGCCAGGCGCCAGTGGTCCGCCGCCGCCGATCCAGCCACCGGAAGCAGCAGCAAGACGGCGAACGGCAGGTTTCGCGCCGCCTCAAGACTGAGGGCCACGGAAGCCGCCGAGAGGAGCCAGAGAAGCGGACGCCGGCGCGACAGGAGCGACACTGCGAGCAGGACCAGGGTCAATACGATAGGGGCGTTGAAAGGGGAGGTGAAGTCGGGTCGCTGCCATTCGACTATCAGCGAGCGGTCCGCGGTCCCCTGCATGTATTGCGCCGGGTAGGCGAGAATCTCCGGCCCGTTGGGGTTCAGGAGAGTCGCCAGCAGGCAGCCGCCCGCCACCATCAGCGGCGCGCGCAGCTTCGACGGCTCTGTGCGCGCGTGCCGGAAGACCTGCACCAGTATCCAGAGGCCGACGACCATCAGCCCGTAGAAGAACCCGAGATGCAGGTTTACCCACAGCGCCATGAGCAGCGGCAGGACCCAGAGAGGCATCGCGTCGCCCTCGTCGTGTCGCTGGAGGACGTAGACGAAGACGGCAAACAGCAGCCACGTGAACTCCTGCGGCCGCACGGCGACGAACCGGGGGAGAACCAGCATGGCGACAAGCGCCAGCAGCACGAGCGGCTTCGTGCCCGCGCCCAATCGACGTCCGAGAGCATACATGAGCAGGAGCGCAGCGCAAGTGGTGGCCCCAAAGAGCAGGACGTTGCCGACGTAGCCTAACGTGGACTCCACGCCGTAGATGATGACCTCTGAAAGCCACTCGTGCGTCACCCAGGCCTTGCCCGCCGCTGTCCAGGAGAACGGGTCGTGTCGCGGAATGCCAGACTCAACAATCAGCTTGCCTGTGCGTAGGTGCCACCAGAAGTCGGGATCCACCTTCTTCGCAACAAGCACTACCGCAAGCGCTGTGAACAGGACGCCAAGCTGCACCCAGGAGATTGGGACACGGCGCCTGAGCGACCACAGCGAAGGGAGATGACCCGATGAGTCAACGGAATAGTCCATATGCGTTGCGTTCCTTTCTTATTGAGCCTGCTTTCAAGCACGACGTATTATACAGCGTTGGTTATGGCGCGGCGAAACCACATCTCGCGAATCACCTGCCCGATCCATTTCTGACTCGACTCGGCGGCCGCGCAGAAGATTTGCGACGAGCCGCACTACAAAGCAGGCCAGGGCCGCACCGCATCCGGTTCGAGATTCCACCTTCCCCGTAGGGTCAGGCGCCCTCAGACTCACAAGCTCCGATACAACCTACTTGACAAGTCACGAATAAACGCAGTAAAGTTAGGATCTACCTTTCGTGGCGGGCATGCGTAGAGGGGAGGGAACCCCGCCGAAAAACCCTCTTTCGCAGCCCTAGCGAGAAGACACGGCGTTGTCCTGAGGTACTTGTACCTGTCGCGGCGGTGACATTCTGCCGCTGCCGCGTAACAGTAACAAGGGGAAATCGTTAGTAGAAATAGATGGCCCCGCCGGGGGTAAGCCAGCGGGACCGAGGCAACAGGAGCGGAGAGGCCCCCAATTGCGATCATATTATCGCCTTGGGGTCTGCCCGTCGCAATGAGGGTAGGCCCTTATGTCTTGGGGCTATTGCGCAGGGAACGCCCCCTATCACACGTCTCTCCTGTTGCTCGGGAAGGGGGTGAGGCTCCGCGAAGAACTACCGGGAACCCCATAGCGGCCTCTTACGGCTGCAAAGCGTATAATTCCATTTAGTAGCAGAAAAGGAGAGACAAAAGGATGATAGACAGAATCGCAGTTTGGGCGCTGAGCCTGAAGGCGCGAGCGAGCGAAGAGCGCGGCCAGGACATCATGGAGTACGCCATCATCACCGGCGGGATCGCCGTGATCCTTTTCACTGCGCTGGCCTTCTTCACGGACGACATCACCGATTTCTTCACTCGCCTGGGCACCTACCTGGACGGCTTGGCGCCGAAGTAGACCCCG
>JALHUB010000124.1 GCA_022865685.1 Dehalococcoidia bacterium
CGCAATCCGCACCTGGTCGACAACCAGCCCTACGCCGAGCACTATCACCCGTTCCGGCCGCGTGAACAGGCCCTCGCGCAACTGCAGGCCTGCCGCCTCCGCGCGTGCCCGCAGATAGCTGACGAGGAGCGAGCCGACGACCGCCGCGAACGTCAACATCACCTCTTCGCGCTTGCCCTGGCTGGCGAGACGGAACAGCAGCCCGCCGAGCACCGCGGCCTCGGAGAGGCGGTCGCAGAGGGAGTCGAAGACGCCGCCGAACAGTGTCACGCGCCCACTGGCCCGAGCCACGATGCCGTCCAGCAGGTCGAGCGCCGCCGCCGCCATCATGACGATGCCGCCCGCAAGGAACTGGCCGCGCGCCACGAGCACGGCGGCGACCACGGCGCCCGCGAGCCCGGCCGTCGTTATCATATTGGGCGTGACGCCGGTGCGGGCGAGCGTCTGCCCTAGCGGGTCGGTCAGACGCTTCGGCAGCCTGTGCGGCACGAGCGTGAACAAGAAGCCCTCCCTGCTCAGGCGCTATTCCGTTTCGAGTCCGGCCTTGCTCTCATACTGAAGCTGCTCGTAGTAAGTGAGCACCCTCTGCGATACCCTGTCCCAGCGGAACTGCTCGGCGCGCACGCGGCCGTTCTCGCCCATCTCCCGCCGCTTATCGGAGTCGGCCAGCAGCTCGATGAGCGCGGCGGCCAGCGAGTGCGCGTCCTTCGGCGTGACGAGCAGCCCCTCGACGCCGTGCGTCACGACGCTGGCGTACCCCTCGATGTTGCTGACCACCAGCGGCCGGCCCGCCGCCATCGCCTCCAGAAGAACGATGCCCTGGCTCTCATTCCCGGTCGCCGGCGCGACGACGATGTCCGCAGTGTGATGGTAGCGCGCCAGCTCATCGTAGGTCACGTAGCCCACGAACTCGACGTCCGGGAGCCGAGTCTCGGCGACCCAGCGGCGGTAGCCGCGCGCCGCCCGCGTCGGCGGCCCGACGATGAGCAGTCGCGGCGCCGGTGTCTCCTTCTTCACCTCGGCGAAGGCCTGCAAGAGGTACTTGACGCCCTTCCGCTTCTCCAGGCGGCCGACGAAAAGGATGTTCGGCCGGCCGTCACTGAACTGCGGGAACGGCTCGCGCTCCGCCTCGAAATGCTCCACGTCGACGCCGTTAGGAATGATGTTGTAGTAGCCGGGGAAGTAGTGACTGACGAGCCGCATCGCGGGCGCCGAGACCGCGATCTTGCCGTGCAATCGCCGGAACCAGCGCTTGAGAGCGTGCCGCCCATACAGGTACCAGCGGTTCCTTCCGCCTTCCTTGGCGGCATGGAACGTCGCCACGTTGATGGCGTCGGAGAGGCGCAGGACCTGCATCGGCAGAAAGGGCGCGAAAGGCTCGTGGACGTGCACGATGTCGAAGTTCTCCTCCTGCAGCACCCTCTTTAGCTTCGGGGCTACGCGCAGCGAGAGCGAGACGCGCGCCACCGATCCGCTTGCGGGCACGCCGACGGCCCTGCCGATGGGTATCACCATCTGCTCCGGCTTGTGCGAAGAAGGCCGCGACGACGGCGCGATGATCCGCACTTCCTGTCCCAGACGCAGGAAGTTGTCGCGAAGGTGCTCGATGTGGTTGTTGACGCCGCCGGGCACGGCGAAATCGTACGGCGAGACGAGGGCTATCTTCATGGCTTGAACCGCTTGACGAAGCTCCAGATCGTCGGACCCCAGCCGGCGGCCTTCGGCGTTACCGATATGCCGCGCCACTGCTGGCGCAGGAACTGGCCGTAGCCGATGGTAGCGATCGACGGGTAGCGCCCGTTGACGGCGCTGGTCGTCCCCGAGAGTATGGCCCGGCGCAGGTCGTCGGCGCCCTCTCCCTCGAAGAGCGTATAGGCGCTTCCCACCGCCGGCAGGAAGTGGGCGTCGCTGCCGCCGACCTCCGGCAAATGATAGCGTTCCTTGTTCAGCCGCTGCGCCGTCTTTAGCTTGACGCTGGAGCCGGGCGCGACGTTCGCGGACTGAATGCCATCGAAGTAGATGCCGCTGCCGCGTCGCCGCTGCACGTCCATAATCGTCTTGTGCCCGATGCTGCGCGTCAGCCAGTTCAGCGGGTGCGGAATGATGCAGAGCCCTCCCTGCCGGTGCACGGCTTCCAGCGTCTCCTGAAGCGGCCGCAGGCTCGCCAGCGGTTCCTCGAGGAAGAGGGCAATGAGATGGCCCTGGAGCGTCGTTACCTCTTCGCCGGGTATGACCTCGACGCGGTACTTCCCCTGCGCCCACGCCTCGCGGGCGGCGAACCCGCCCTTAATACTATCGTGGTCGGTGATCGCGACCACCGACAGGTCCGTCTTCTGGTCCGCGTACTCAAGGATCTCGGACACGCTCGCCATTCCGTCGCCGCAAGCGCTGTGCACATGAAGGTCCGCCTTACCCACAACCACAAACCCCGAATCTAGCAGACGTTGCTGCCATTGTAGCACCCTCGCCGCCGGCGGGCCGCTAGTGCGCCTCCGCCGTCACGCGCTCCCACAGCCGCGAGACCTCCTCCTTGAGCTGCGCATGCTCCGGACGGGCCAGATCGGCGTCGCTGTCCAGCAGGCGCGACGCCTCCGTGCGCGCGAGCTCGATCAGCGGGACGTCCGATAGCTGCGCCACCTTCAGGTCCGGCAGGCCGCTCTGTCGCGTGCCGAAGAACTCGCCGGGGCCGCGCAGTCGCAGGTCCTGCTCCGCGAGGGCGAAGCCGTCCTGCGTCCGCTCGACGATCTGCAGCCGCTCGCGGGCGTCGGGCGCCGGGCTGTCCGAGAGGAGCAAGCAGTAGCTCTGAATGTCGCTGCGGCCGACGCGCCCGCGGAGCTGGTGGAGCTGCGCCAGCCCGAAGCGCTCCGCTCCCTCGACCATCATCACCGTCGCGTTCGGGATGTCCACGCCGACCTCGACGACCGCGGTGGACACGAGAATATCGAGGCGGCGGTCGCGGAAGTCGCGCATGACGCTCTCTTTCTTCTGCGCGCCGAGGCGGCCGTGCAGCAGGCCCAGTCGCGCCTCGGGGAAGATTTCGCTGCTCAGCCGCTCGAACTCCTGCGTGGCGGCGCGCGTCGCCAGCGTCTCCGACTCCTCGATGAGCGGGCAAATGACGAACGCCTGGTATCCCTGCTGCACCTGTGCTCGCACGAACTCATACGCGGCGTCGCGTTCGTCCGGCGGCACCCAGCGCGTCTCGACGGGTTTGCGGCCCGGCGGCATCTCGTCGATGACCGACACGTCGAGGTCGCCGTAGACGGTGAGGGTAAGCGTGCGCGGGATGGGCGTCGCGGTCATGACGAGCACGTGTGGGTTGCGGCCCTTCTCCCGCAGAGCTGCCCGCTGCATGACGCCGAAGCGGTGCTGCTCGTCGACGACGGCGAGGCCGAGGCGGTGGAAGCTCACGCCTTCCTGGATGACGGCGTGCGTCCCGACGACGATGTCGATGTCGCCCGCCGCGATCTGCTCCCGTAGCTCCCGTTTGACGGGCGCTGGGACGCTGCCGGTCAGGAGCGCTATCGTCAGCGGCTTCGACAAGTAGTCCGGCCTGACGGTGGCGACGGAGATGGTCCGCTCGCTGCACCCGAAGACCCGGCAAAGCGTGTGGAAATGCTGCTCGGCGAGGATCTCCGTCGGCGCCATCATCGCGCCCTGCGCGCCGGACGCCGTCGCCGCCAGCAGTGCCGCCGCCGCGACGACGGTCTTGCCGCTGCCGACGTCGCCCTGGAGAAGGCGGCTCATGGGACGTTCTCGCGCCACGTCGGCGAGGGTCTGCGCCATCGCCCGCTGCTGGGCGCCGGTCAGCGCGAAGGGTAGCGACTCCACGTAGCCGCGGCGCATCTCCTCCGGCAGGCGGAGCGGCTGCGCCAGGCCGCGCTCCTGCCACTCGCGCTTTCGCTCCAGCACGCCGACCTGGATGAGCAATAGCTCGTCGAAGGCGAGACGACGGCGCGCGGCCTTGAGGTCGTCCCAGCCGTCGGGGAAGTGCATCTGTCTCAGCGCCGTCGTGCGCGGGAGCATCCGGTTCCGCGAAAGCAGGTCGGGCGGCAGGAGCTCCGGCAGCGCGCCGGCGTAGGCATCGAGCGCCTGCTTTGCAAGCCTGCGGACGGTGCGGCCGGCCAGACCAGACGTGGTGTGATAGACCGGCACGAGCCGTCCCGTATGCAGCAGCTCCTCCGATTCCAGCGGCTCATACTCGGGGTTCTCCAGCGTCTTCTGGCCTTTGTACAGCGTCACCCTGCCCGCGAGAACGATTCGCTCGTTCGTGCGGAGCTGCTGCGCTATGTACGGCTGGTTAAACCAGACGACGCGCATCATCCCCGTCTCATCGCCGACGAGCGCCTCGGTACCGCGCAATCGACGGCCAATCGGCGTATCTTGGGCGCTCCACACGGCGCCTATGACCGTCTGCTCCTCGCCGACGATGAGATCGGCAATGGGACGGATGCTGGCGAAGTCGTTGTAGCGACGGGGGAAGAAGAAGAGCATATCCTGCACGGTCGCCACGTCGAGACGCGCCAGCTTCGCGGCGAGCGCCGTGCTGACGCCCTTGAGCGCGGTCACGGGCCTTTCGAAGGCGGACGTTGGTTCCGGCGCGACGACGGCCGGCCTTGCGGGCTGTCGCTTCGGACGGGCGGTCGCAGTTCGTGCCCGCTGCACGGTCGACGCCGCTGCCGGGCGTTCCACGGCGCCGCCGAGGAGTTGCAGCGTCCGCGCCAGCCAGCGCTGTCGCTCCTCGCGCGGCAGCGAGGCATAGCCGTGCGTCGGCAGGACCATTATCGATTCAGTGACCGGCGACCGCGGCCCGAGGTTATCGCGCTGGATGAGGTTCTTGAGGTAGCGGTCGAGCCCTCCCACAACCGCGGTGTCGGCGTAGCCCTTGCGTCGCTCTAGCTCCAGGATCTTACGCAGTTGGGCTTCTGGCGGGTTCAAGCTTCCGTCTTCTCTCCCTCGACGACTGTCATGACCATGATGCCGGGACCGCCGTGGGCGCCCAGCGCCGGCCCGAGGCGCGCAATCTGGACAGGGACGCCAGGAAGGCGCTCCCTCGTCCATTGGGCGAGCATCTCGGCGTCTTCCGGCGTCGTGCCGTGCATTACCCCGACTTCGACGATATGCGGGTAGGCCATCGCCAGCTCGAACATGCGCTTGAGGCCCGCCGCGCGCGTTCGGGCGCGGCTGAGTGGGCGCACCTCGTTCTTGATGGACAGTATCGGCTTCACGTGCAGGACGCTTCCGAGAAGCGCTTCGACGCGACTGATGCGGCCCCCGCGGCGCGCGTACTCCAGTGTATCGAGGACGGCGAGGGTGTGCTGCCGGCGCACGACGGACTCGGCCGCCGCTGTAACGTCCTCCAGAGACGCGCCCTCCTTCGCCGCCCGCGCCGCGGCGAGGACAGCGAAGCCGAGACCGAGAGAAGCGCCCTCAGAATCGATGACCTCAATCCGGCAGGCGGCTGTCAGGCGGTCGCGGGCAAGCATAGCCGCGGCGACCGTCCCGGAGAACTTGGCGCCGACGTGGATTGAGACGATGGAGTCGGTTTCACCTGCCACCCTCTCATACGCCTCCTGGAACGCGCCCACCGACGGTTGCGAGGTGCTGGGGTGAACGGGACTGTCCACTAGGCGCTGGAAGAACTGGTCCGTCGTCAAGTCTATTTCGTCGCGGAGGACTTCATCGCCGAAGAGCACGACCAGCGGGACGACAGTTATGGACAGGGCTTCCACCACCTCAGACGGTAGATCAGCGCCGCTGTCCGTTACCACGCGGACCGTCATCGGCCGTGTGCTCCTGCGGAGACGCGGTCACTCGAGGGAGACGATGTAGCTGTAGTGGGGTTGGCCGCCATAGACGATGTCCACCTGGAGCGAAGGATACACCGCTCGGATTTCTCCCGCCAGTGCCTCGGTATCCTCTGCGGTGGACTGGGCGCCGTAGTAGATCGTGATGAGACTGGCCCGGTCGTTCACCAGCCGCCTCAGCGACTCACGCACCGCGGCCCGCGGCGAGTGCTCCGCCACCGCCAGCGTGCCATCGAGGAGAGCGATGTCCTGACCGACGCGGACGCGGAGGCCGCCGACGGTCGTCGTTCGGACCGCTTTCGTGACCTCGACCGTCTGCACGTCGCGGCGAGCATCCCCCATCAGTGCCGCGTTCTCGTCGAGGCCCCGCTCCGGGTTGAGGGCCAGGAGCGCCGCCATCCCCTGCGGCACCGACACCGTCCCGACGACACGGACGCGTTTCCGGCTGCTCCTCGCCGCCTGCTGCGCCCCCAGGATCACGTTCTTGGTGTTCGGCAGGACGATGACCTCTTCCTGGGGGCAGGACTCGATCGCTTCCAGGACCTGCTTGATGCTGGGGTTCATCGTGGCGCCTCCCGGCACGACGGCCGTTGCGCCGAGACTGCGGAAGACCTCCTCAAGCCCCGCGCCGGACACAACGACGACAGTGCCGACGACACCGATGTCGGGCGCGTGGCCCGACGCCTGCACGCGGGCGACGAACTGCTCCGCCTGCGCCTCGATGTTCTCCACCTTGATCTGCGTGAGCTCGCCGAGCATCCGGCCATGGGAGATGGCGATCTCGGGCTGGGCTGTGTGCAGGTGCACCCGCAGCAGCGTCTCGTCGCCGACGACGAGGACGGAGTCGCCCAGCTCCAGCATGCGCTCCAGCGTCGCACCGGCGTTGAGCTTCTCGCCGCTGACGAGGAACTCCGTGCAGTAGCCGTACTTGCCTTCGCCCCCATCGTGCACAGCGGTCGTCGTCCGCGCCCACGTGCGCTCCGGGTCCTGGACGGCGAGCGGCGCCAGCGAGGCGAGGTCGCCGCGCAGGTAGCGCA
>JALHUB010000125.1 GCA_022865685.1 Dehalococcoidia bacterium
CCCTCGGTGCTTACGTTCTGCGTGATGACATTGTTGGAGAAACGAGTCGTAGCGGACGCGCTTCGCTCAACGTAGACGGCAACGTCATCTGCCGTGGCGCAGGACAGCGCGCGCTCGGCAATGCTGGTCGGATCGCTGTGTGTGATGTTACTCACCCCTCTACGCCGTCGCTCCGCCGACGCGGATCTGCCTGAACCGCGCGGTAGCGGCGCCGTGGCTCATGCGAGCGACCTGCATCGGGTCGCCCTTGCCGCAGTTCAACACTCCGTCGAGAACAAAGAAGCGCTCGTCGCAGATCGCGTCCATTGCCCCCCAGAACTCTGGCGTGATCGCCTGGTAGGTGACGTTCTTCATCATCCCGGCCAGCTTGCCGTCCTTGATGCGCCAGAAGGCGTCGCCGCCGAACTGGAAGTTCAGCCGCATCTGGTCAATGCTGAAGCTGCCTCGGCCCTCGATGTAGATGCCATCCTTGGTGTCGGCGATGAGATCCTCCGGCGAAAGCGGCGTCTTCCCAGGGGCCAGGTAGAAGTTGTTCTGACGCACGATGGGAATGCTGGCATAGCTATCGGCCCGGCAACTGCCGGTGCTGCGGGCCAGGCCAATCGCCCCGGCTACCTCGCGGCTCGTTCCGTAGCCGACGAAGACGCCGTCTCTGATCAGATCCCAGCACTGTGCGGCCACGCCCTCGTCGTCGAACCCGATGCTGGCCAGGCCGCCGGGCAGCGTGTTGTCGGCAATGATGCTCATCATGTCGGAGCCATACTTGAGCTTCCCCAGCTTATCTGGTGTCGCGAACGACCGGCCTGCGAGCGACTCCTCCATGCCCAGTGCGCGATCCAGCTCGGTCGGGTGGCCGATGGACTCGTGCATCGTCAGCGCGAGGTGACCGGGGTTGAGCACCAGATCGGTCACGCAGGGCTGGCAGTCGGGCGCCCGGAGGTGCTCCGCGGCCTGCGCGGCGACGCGTTCTGTGTTGCTGAGGAGATCCTCAACGTTGATATGCTCATAGCCGGCACAGCGAGGCGGCGGATGGTAGGTCCGCGAGCGCGCGTCGGACTGGTCTATTGCGGTCGCTGTGTAGGAGCTGTCGGTAGTGGTCGTGTCGCTTTCCAGGACGGAACCTTCGCTGGTGACAAGCAGGCGCTGGATGCGGTCGCAATAGAGCCTGCTGTGGGCTTTCTTGATATCCGCGTGGGCCAGCAGACGCCGGTTGATGTCCAGGAGCAGGCCGGTCTTCTCCGACATGTCCACCTGAAACGGGTTGCGCTCGCACGGCCCGATAAACTTCTCCTGGCGCGCCAGCTCGGGTACCAGGGAAACCGGGCGCTCGAGGGCAGTCGCGCTGGCCTTGGCGATTGCCACGGCCTCGCGAGCTATCCTCAGCAGCTCGTCAGCGGTCACCAGGTCACTTGAGGCGAAGCCCCACGCGCCGTCGGCGATGACCCGCACGCCGAAACCGTACCGCTCGTCGTCGCCCACGTGGGCGATCCGCTCGTCTTCCGCGTACACAGCCAGCCGGCGGTAGCGGGCGACCCGAACATCGGCATAGCTCGCGCCGACGCGCACAGCCTCGTCAAGCGCTCGCAACGCATCTTCTTTCACAAGATCACCTCGCAGGGCGAGTCAGACAGTGAGTTATCGTGCGTTCGAACCTGAGAGTACGTGTTCTTCCTGCAGCGCCTTGCACCTTCGCCTGTTTCGGCAACGGCTTTGTGACATCATCCCGGTAGGGCATCAACAGCACTGTGCCCCCGATTCCCAACAGGATGGACAGGATAGGGCAGGATGAACGGCCCCTATCCTGTAGAATCCTGCGCATCTTGTTTAACCAATACCTCGATGTGCTATCATCTCCCACCGGCAGGCAAGGAGCGGTATCGGCGTTGGCCCAATCCAGAAGAGCGAAGAGACGGGCGAGCGTCCGGCCTCTCGATGCAAGCAACCAGAACGACAATGCGCACCTTTCCTGGTCCGCCCATCCGGCGCGCGAGCAGCCGGGACGAACGCTCGTGGCGCTGGCGTTGATTGGCTTCGTCGGCTGGTTGGCCTACGAGGGCGGCGGAACCTGGGCATGGGCGGCGGTAGCTGTTGCCTGTCTGCTCGGCGCAACGGCCAGCTACTTCTGCCCGAGCCGCTACCGCCTGACGGCCGAAGACGTGGAGATCACCGGGTGGCTCCCCAGGACCAGGCGACCGTTGTCTGACTTCCGAGGATATGACCGGCATGGCGACCAGGTGCGGCTGTGCACCTTCACGTCGGCGCACCGGCTAGACCGGTTCCGCGCTCTGAGAATGTACCTTCCCGACGACGCGGAGGCCGTTCTCCAGTTCCTCGAAGCGCATGGGATACCGAGAAGGCAATGAGCTCCAAGGGCCCCAGCAACACCGCCACCGCCCCCCCGGACGACTCGCAGGCTGACCAGGAGCGAGACGCGCTCATCGCTTCGGTGGCGCAGAGGATCGTTGACAAAGGCCTGGCGGCTCCTGCAGTGTTCTTCCTTGAGTCCTCGAAGCCACTTTCGTTCCTCACTTCCCAGGCGATGATCGTGTTCGAACCAACGGCGCACGCGCTGTTCGACACGACGACGTACACGCGCTTCCAGGAGCTTCTGGAAGACCGGGAGAATGTGGAGCGGCTGATCGTCAGCATTGAGCGGAAGGAAGACGAGCGACTCACGCTGATCCACGAGAAGAAGAAACGGGACAGGGAGGACCGCAAGCAGCGCAAGCGCGCGAAGGTGTCAAGCGATGAGTGATGACCTCACACGGGTCCTGGCGACTGACTGCGGCTCGACGACCACCAAGGCCATCGTGATCGAGAAGCGCGATGAGGGCTACCGGCTTGTAGTGCGCGGCGAAGCGCCCACGACGGTCGAGGCGCCGGTCGAGGACGTGACCCGGGGCGTGATCAACGCGGTGATGGAGGCCGAGGAGCTGACCGGCCTGCGTCTGCTGGAGGACGAGCAGATGGTCACGCCGGCTCAGGGCGACCGGGGCGTGGACATGTACCTATCCACGTCCAGCGCCGGCGGGGGCCTGCAGATGATGGTGTCCGGGGTCGTGATGAGCATGACCGCCGAGTCGGCGCAGCGGGCGGCGCTGGGCGCGGGGGCGATCGTGATGGACGTCATCGCCAACAACGACGGCCGGCGGCCGCACGAGCGTATCCGCCGCATCCGCGATCTGCGCCCGGACATGATCCTGATGTCCGGCGGCACCGAGGGCGGGACCATCACCCATCTCCTGGACATGGCCGAGGTCCTGCGCGCCGCCGGCCCTAAGCCGCGCCTGGGGATGACCTTTCGGCTGCCCGTCATTTATGCGGGCAACTCCGCCGCCCGCGAGGGGGTCGGCTCCGTGCTCGGCGAACAGGCCGACCTGCGCTTGGTCGAGAACCTGCGTCCCTCCCTCGACGTCGAAAACCTCGGCCCGGCGCGCGAGGCCATTCACGA
>JALHUB010000126.1 GCA_022865685.1 Dehalococcoidia bacterium
AGAAGCCGGTCAATGACCCCGCGCTTACGTACCCTTTCGATCCTAATGCCAATGGACACGGTTTCGTATGGCACTGCCACATCATTGACCACGAAGACAATGAGATGATGCGGCCGTACAAAGTGACACCGAAGTCAGGTGCCACGAGGACATACAACCAGGGATCGGATTACTAGAAACGCGGCGAGGGGAGGGTCGCCACGCGTGGCCCTCCCCTTTTGTTGACTTCCGCAGTATCGAGAGGTTCCCTAGTCATGGGCCTCCCACGAACGAGTAAGTATACTCCGCCTGCTCGCTCGTGGATGGGCTCACGGCGGCGATAACGATGATGGATTTCGCGACGCCCTGGTCCGGACCTCGCAGCTCGATGGTCGCGTCGTTCGCGGCATCGAGGGCGACCTGGCGCACCTCGGGCTGGTCGCCCGTAGGCGTGGCCTGGTCACCGACCTCGATGACCTGCACGACGAAGCGCTGCGCGATGGGGCCGGTGATGCGCTGGAAGCCATCGGCCGTCCAGTCGCCGGCGCTCTCCGCATCGTCAGAGAGGCCGATCTCGGGGATGCTGACGTCGTCGATTGCCCAGCCGGGCGTGTTCAGGCCGCCGTCGGTCACGTACTCGAAGCGGAGGAGCACCTTTTGGCCCGCGAAGGCGCTGAGGTCAATCGACTCCTGGACCCACTCAGGCGTGTCGCCGCCGCCGCTCCTGCCGGTGTAGCCCGGCCCGTAGGCCTGGCGGACGGGGTCGTCTTCCGTCGTCTGGCGGCCGGGAAGGACCTGCCAGGTATCGCCGCCGTCCGTCGACACCTCGACGTAGCCGTAGTCGTACCATCTCTCGATGTCGAACCAGGTCCAGAAACGTAGGGTCGCGCTGTCGACGCTGCTCAGGTCGACTTCGCGCGTCAGTGTGGTGTCGATGCTGTCGCCGCGCGCCGACCACCACAGACCGCTGCCGCTGTGGGGCCGGTTCGCCAGCAGGGGCACGCTCTCGGCGCCGTCGAAGGTGAAGGTGCCGGATTGACCGGGTAGATCCACTTCGATGTAGTCGGCGGCGAACTGGTGGACGGCGGCATCACCGCTGGCCGCGCCGTCGAGGGTCTCCGAAAGGGCAACGCTTCCATTGGTGCTCGGATAGCCCTCGGGGCCGCCAGCGTAGTTGGCGACGACCCAGGTAGCGAAAAGCAAGTCAAAGTCCAGTTTGGCTATTGAGAATCCGGTGCGGCCGTGCAATCGCAGGTATTTGTGGATGCCCGTGATTCCCTTGTCGTTCTCGAAGACGAGGTCGTGCAGCGTGTCCACACCGCCACTACGCAGTGCGAGGTAGCGGAAGAAGAGGCCGGCGGCGCCGTAGTGGGCGTAGTTGTCGCCGCTGGCGTTCCATTCGTTGAGCTGCGTGTCGGGCTGCTGGAGGAACGTCTCGCCGAAGCTGTCCCCCTGGCCCGTGAGCGAGCCCGCCACCTCGGACAGGCCCTCGTTTATCCAGAGGTCTTCGCGCCGGTTGCCGTTGAAGTGGACCAGGTGCTGGAGCTCGTGCGCGAGAACGGAGGCGTAGCCTTCGCTGCCGACCTCCAGCGAGAGGTCCATGTACACCATCTCCCGCTCGTTGCTCAGGGGGGCGAGCTCCTGCGGGTACTCGTCCAGGTCGGAGAAGTAGCCGGCGGCGCCTTCGAGACGCCCGTTGAAGATGGTCACGTGCACATCATTGTCGATGCCCGGACTTCGCTCGTGTCCCATAGCCTGCGTGACGGTTGGGTAGATTGTATCCTCGAACGTCTGGCCCGCCTTGTCGATGTCATCTTGGGAGACGGACTCGCCGTCCTGCACGTAGAAGTAGGCATGCGGCGTGACGGTCCGGAGCGTGGCCCAGATCTCGAGCGGTCGCGGCGGGACGTCGCCGCCCTCGCCCGGCGAGGGCATCATGATGACGTGGAAGAGGTGGCGGTCGCCGACGCTCAGGTTCTGCGCCGCCGGGTTGACGGGGTCCACCGGCGCGTCCTGGAGGCCGCGCAGGCGACGGGCCAGGTCGAGGAGGTCGCGGGAGGGAAGGGAGTCGGTGTCGGGCGCGGCCTGCAGCGTGGCGCCGGACGACGGTGTCGTGGTAGCGGTCGTTGCTGGCGAAGGCGTTGCCCCGTGGTCGCTGCCGTCGCGACAGGACAGGGCCGAAGCGAGAGCGAGGAGCCCGAGAAACAGGAGCGCAGCCGTTCTTCGCAGGTTGCGGCTGCCTCTGGAGTGATCTTTTGCCAAGTTGCCTATTTCGCGCGCGGATGTGCCTTCTCGTAGACCTGGCGCACCA
This sequence comes from Dehalococcoidia bacterium, assembly GCA_022865685.1. Classification (GTDB taxonomy): domain Bacteria; phylum Chloroflexota; class Dehalococcoidia; order DSTF01; family JALHUB01; genus JALHUB01. The sequence goes on from JALHUB010000126.1 coordinate 2,291, forward strand.
TGTCGTCGGTCAGCTTTGTGTAGACCTGCGTGGTCGACATGTTGGCGTGGCCCAGGAGCTCCTGCACGTTACGTAGGGGTGCGCCGCCTCTCAGCATATGGGTAGCGAAGCTGTGGCGCAAGGTATGAGGGGTGACGACCTTCGAGATTGCGGCCTTCCTGGCATAGCCCTTGAGTATGAGCCAGAAGCCCTGCCGGGTGAGGCGGTCGCCGCGGCGGTTGACGAAGAGGGCCGGCTGGTGCTTGTTCTTTACGATGTGCGGCCTGCCGTCGTCGAGGTAGTCCTGGAGCGCGGCGAGGGCGTCCTTGTGGATCGGGATCGTGCGCTCCTTGGACCCCTTGCCGAGGCACCGTACGTGCGGCGCGCGCGGGCTCATGTGGGCATGGGCGACGTCCAGCGAGACGAGCTCGGTGACGCGCATGCCGGTGGCGTAGAGGAGCTCGAGCATTGCCTTGTCGCGCTTGGCCTGAGGCGTGGCATGTCGGGCCGGCTGCTCCAGGAGCTCGTCGACTTCCTTGATGGACAGCGGCTTGGGCAGCGACTTGGGGACGCGGAAGCCGACGTTGTCGGTCGGGTTCGTCTTGACGATGCCTTCTACCTGGTGAAGGTAGGCGAAGAAGGCCTTGATTGCGGCGATCTTGCGGGCGACGGTGGCCTCCGCGTACTGGCGTCGCTTGAGGTCGGATATATAGTCGACGACGACGCCTCGGTCTACACCCTTCCAGAGCGCATCGTCGTTGCCGTTTTTCGAGGCGTTAAGATAGCCGCGAAACTGCGCCAAGTCGATGCCGTACGCAGCGATAGTGTTGGCGGAGGAGCCCTTTTCAACTGACAGATAGTGCAGGAACTGACCAACGTGGTCGTCCATGACCGTCACCTCTCATGAGCTGGTCGGTCGGGGAAGGGAGCGATGCCCATTTTACCACAGCGTTCATTATTGTCTATGAGACGGCGGAGGAATTTGTGACTTATTTTTCCGCCCTGCCGGCAAATGGGTGCTTACCGTCGCCGTGGACGGGTACGGCTTTGTTTTCTGCAGAACCGCAACCCAAAAAGGTCGCGACATGGAAGGGCGAAGTTCGCAAGGTATCGACCCGAGGAGCGAATGCGAGTCGTGCAACGGGAGCGCGGTCAGCGCACGTCGCACAGCCGCCGCTAAGGGTCGATGGAAGCTAGTACTCCTGCGCGTCGCTCTCCGGCCACGCCTCCTCGCCGATAAGGGGCACGAAGCGGCACTGACCGTGGCGTCGCACCCTCAGGCCGTCGCCCTCGCGCGTCACCGAAAGGAGCTGCTGCACACTTCGACGTCCGACCGGGATCACCAGCCGTCCGTCCGGCGCAAGCTGCTCGACGAGCACCCGCGGCACGCGCGGCGCGCCCGCCGTGACCAGTATCGCGTCGTACGGCGCCTCCTCCGGCAAGCCCAGCTTCGGCCCGGCCACATGGACGGTAATATTATCGTACCCCAGGCGACGAAAACGCTCAGCGGCGCTTTCGGCCAGCTCCGGCACCCGCTCCACCGTGACGACGCGCTCCGCAAGCTGCGCGAGAATTGCCGTCTGGTACCCGGAGCCGGTGCCGATTTCCAGGACCTTCTCATGGCCTCTCAGGCGCAGCACCTCCGTCATCGTCGCCACCATCAGTGGCTGCGATATCGTCTGACCGTGGCCTATGGGAAGAGGACGGTCATCGTAGGCGAGGCGGCGCAGGTCTGCGGGAACGAACTCCTCGCGGGGGACGCGGCGCATCGCCCGCAGCACGCGCTCGTCGTAGATTTCCAAGCGCAGGCCGGCGATCAGGGCCTCGCGGGCAGCAGCGAAATCGATCTCCATACCGATCTCCGACCTATCGACTCGGCCCGGGGGCTGCCTTCCTTAACGATAGCACATGCTTAAAGGCGGCCCAAGCGCAAACCGATGATATAATGCGACGGGCGACCTCGGCTCGGGGGCGCCCGTATTGGGTAGCGAACATAGACTGGGTTGAGCGCCTATGCCTTCGCACTACTGGGTCGGGACCTCCGGCTGGGTGTACAAGCACTGGCGTGGCCCCTTCTACCCGCCGGACCTGCCTTCCAGCAAGTGGTTCGATTTCTTCAGCAGGCAGTTCGGCACCGTGGAGCTGAACAACAGCTTCTACCGCCTGCCAGCGGAGGAGACCTGGCGCAAGTGGGCGAAGGCCGCCCCCAAGGGCTTCCTGTTCGCGGTGAAGGCCAGTCGCTTCATCACTCACGTCAAGCGTCTCAAGGGCTGCGAGGAACCGCTGGAGAACTTCCTCGGCCGGGCACGATTGCTCGGCGACGCGCTGGGCCCGGTGCTCTACCAGTTGCCGCCCAACTTCCACTACAAGCCGGAGAACGTGGAACGCCTTGCCGATTTCCTGTCGCTTCTACCGCAGGACATGCGCCACGTCTTCGAGTTCCGTCACGACTCCTGGTTCAACGCCGACCTGCTCTCGCTGCTGCGCATCCACAACGCCGGCTTCTGCGCCTTCCACATGGCCGGCTGGGAGACACCCCTCGAAGCGACGACCGACTTCGCCTACGTGCGCTTCCACGGCAGCGAGAGCATCTACGGCGGCTCCTACAGCCCGGGCGATCTGGCGATCTGGGCCGGCCGCCTGCGTGACCTGCCGGAGGACGTGCGCGAGGTCTTTGTCTATTTCAACAACGATGCCGGCGCCCACGCCGTCGCCAACGCGAAGACGTTCATCGAGTTCATCACGCCGTTCGCCATGAAAGATGACCTGGAGGAAGAGGAAGACGCGGCAGCGGAAGGCTAGAGGTACTCCTTAACCTGCTCCGCCAGCGACCGCGTGAAGCCGACCGTCGCGGCGACTTCATCGACGCTCGCCTCCCGTATCTCCCGCAC
>JALHUB010000127.1 GCA_022865685.1 Dehalococcoidia bacterium
AGACAGTCATCGCTGCCGGCGGCGGCACCTACAAGAAGCTAGGCGTCCCGGGCGAAGAACGGCTCATCGGCCGTGGCGTCTCGTTCTGTGCCACCTGCGATGGTGCGCTCTTCCGCCAGAAAGAGGTGCTGGTCGTCGGCGGCGGCGACGCGGCGATAGACGAGGCTCTCTTCCTCGCCCGCTACGCGTCGAAGATCCGCGTCGTGCACCGTCGCGACCAACTGCGGGCGACGCCGGTGCTCCAGGAGAGGGCCTTCGCGGAGCCGAAGCTCGACTTCATGTGGAACACCGTCGTCGTCGAGGTCCTGGGCGACGACGTCGTGACCGGAGCCAGGCTGCGTAACGTGATCAGCGGCGAGGAATCGGAGATGGCGGTCGCCGGCGTGTTCATCTTCATCGGCCAGCAACCGAGCATGGACTACCTCAAAGGCCTGGTGGCGATGGACGAGACGGGCCGCGTGATTGTGAACGATTGGATGGAAACGAGCGTGCCCGGCGTGTATGCTGCGGGGGACGGCCGGAAGAACGCGGCGCGACAGGTCGTGAGCTCCGCCGGCGACGGCGCGACGGCGGCTATCAGGGCCGATGAGTACATCAGCGAGAAGTTTGGCGGTTGGACGCCGCCGAAGTAACGTCTTTGTGGGAGTGGATGGGTCCCGGTGGGTCTCGCGGTCTTCAAAATCGTTGCGGGGCGGCCTGCGCCGTCCCGGGTGGGTTCGACTCCCACCCACTCCCGCCACCGTCTCGTCGATAGTCCCAGCGAACGGACTTCCCCATAGTCGCGGACGTCCGTAGCCTGATAGCGCCATGATCCACCTGTTCCACGGTGAAGATGACTTCTCCCTCCGCGAAGAGCTGGCGGCCCTCAAGTCGCCACTCGACGCCGACGGCATGCTCGTGAGCAACACGTCGCCGCTCGACGGCCGCACCCTCAAGGCCGGCGACCTCCTGGCCGTCTGCGCTACCGTCCCCTTCCTGGGGAATCAGCGCCTCGTCGTGGTCGAAGGGCTCCTCGGCCGGTTTGAGAGCCAGCGCTCTTCGGGCAAGCGACGCGAGGGCAGAGGCTCGCGGGAGAGCATCGAACCCTGGAAGGCGCTGCCGTCGGCGCTGGCAGAGATGCCGGAGAGCACGGTGCTCGTGTTCGTCGACGGCGAGCTGAGCGCGTCGAACCCGCTCCTGCGACTCCTCGCGCCGGTGGCCGAGGTGCGCGAGTTCGAGCCGCCGCGACAGCGCGCCGTCCCCGACTGGATCCGGGCGCGCGCCGACAACACGGAGCTTTCGATTTCGCCGCGGGCGGTCTCGCTGCTGGCGGAGCTCGTCGGCAACGACCTGCGGATGCTGTCGCAGGAGATGGAGAAGCTGGGCGTCTACGCCGGAGGGCGCCAGATAGAGGAAGAGGACGTCAAGGAGCTGGTCACCAGCGCCCGCGAAGCGAGCGTGCTCGCGATGGTCGACGCGGTAGTCGAGGGGCGCTCAGGGCAGGCCGTGCGGCTCCTGGAGCAACTGCGCGACGAGGGCGCGTCGTCGACGCTGGCGTTGAACATGATAACGCGCCAGTACCGGAATCTGATCCTGGCGAAGGAGCTGATGCTGGCGCATCTTTCGCCGGCGGAGATAGGGCAGCGGCTTGGGATCAGGTCGGATTTCGCCCTGCGGAAGGTGCTGGAGCAATCGCGGCGGTACTCGCTGCCGCAACTGGAGACCGCCTTCGCCCGCTTGCTGGAGGCCGACGCGGCCATCAAAAGGGGCATCTACGACGAGGATCTGGCCGTCGACATCCTCCTCGACGATCTCGCCGGGCTGTCCGCTCCGGCTGCGACGGCGTCGCGAGGGGCTGCCCCGCGCTGGCGAAGCTAGAACGCGCGGCCCATGCGGAAGAGGACTTTCCCCTGGACCTCCACGTTGTCAGCGTCCGTGTAGATCGGCTTCATCGACTCGTTGGCGGGCTGCAGGCGGACGCGGGACCCTTCGCGGTAGAGCTTCTTGAGGGTGACCTCCTGCTCTCGCTTCAGCCACGCCGCGACCATGTCGCCGTTGTCGGCGGTGGCGGCCTGCTCCATGATGACGAGGTCGCCGTCGTTGACCAGCGCGTCGATCATGGAGTTGCCCTTCACACGCAGGGCGTAGACGTCTTCCTTGCCACCGGTCATCTCCTCGGTCACTTCTACCGTTTCCGAGTAGTCGACGCTGCCCTCGGGCACGGGTATCGGCTGGCCGGCGGCGATCTGACCGATGATGGGCACGCTTATTGTGCGCGGACGGCGGCCGGAGCCGTCGAGCAGGTCGATTGCGCGGGAGACCTCTCGATCGCGGTGGATGTAGCCCATCCGTTCGAGCGCCTTCAGGTTGTAGTCGACAACGGACGTGGAGCTAATGCCGCACTCTTCCTGGATGTCCCGGATGCTGGGCGGGTAGTTCTTTTCGCGGATAAAACGGCGCAGGAAGTCGAGGATCTTCTGCTGCTTCGACGAAAGAGCCTTCAACTTTCACCTCCGGTAGATTTGCGTTCCGAACGAACGCCTGTTCTGGCATTGAAACTAACACCGTTCTCAAACCCTGTCAAGCCCCCTCGCCCAGATTTCCATCATTGCCAACCAAGCTTCGTCGATCCTAGAATGAAGGTAGGGACGGAGCTTTCCTCGAAGCGGCGAAGGAGCGTCCGACGTGCCAGAACCAGCCCGACGTGCCCTTGCGATCTCGGCCCACCCTGATGATACGGAGTTCGGTTGTGCGGGAACGGCTGCCCTCTGGACGCGGCAGGGCTGGGAGTTCTACTACCTCGTCCTGACGAACGGAAACAAGGGCAGCGACGACCCGAACATGACGCCCGACAAGCTCACGCCGATCCGGCAGCAGGAGCAACGCGCCGCCGCCGAGGTGCTGGGCGTGAAGGACGTCTTCTTCCTGGGGCACGAGGATGGGGAGCTGACCTACAGTCGCCAACTGCTCGGCGAAGTCGTCCGTTACATCAGGCAGCTAAAGCCGTACGCGGTGTTCACCGCAGACCCGGAATCGATAATCGTCCGCGACAGCTTCATCAACCACTCCGATCATCGGTGCGCCGGCCTGGTGGCGATCGACGCCGTCTACCCGGCCGCGCGCGATCGCTGGAACTTCCACGAGCAGATAGAGGAAGGCTTGGAGCCGCACAAGGTCAGCGAGCTGTACATCTGGTCATTCGACAAGGCGAACTTCAGCGTCGACATATCGGACGTGATCGAGCTGAAGCTGGAGGCCCTTTCAAAGCACCAAAGCCAGTTCGGCGACAACCCCGAGTTTCTCGACTACATCCGCCAACGCTGGCGTGACGAACAGGGGCGGCACCTTGAGCCGTTCCGCCGCATCGTCATGGCGCGCTGATCCGCTGCTCCGAGACTGCACAGTCCAGGTACGCGCTTGTTGATGCGCTGCTAGTTGTCGCCGAGGAGACGGTTGAGCGTCTCCCTGACTTCGCGGATCTTGAAGGGCTTTGCCAGGCAGACGTTCTGCACCCTCTGGAGGAAATTGCGCGTCTCCGCGCTCACCGTGTCGCCGGTGATGAAGACGGTGTTCTTAGCCAGCTCGGAGTCCATCTGTTTGACCCGCTGATAGAGCGCCTGGCCGCCCATTCCGGGCATCTTGATGTCGGTGATGAGCAGGTCATAACCGTGCTCAGCGAGATGGGTCAGTGCCTCCTCGCCGTTGCGCGCCGTGTCGACCCGGTGGCCGTCGGCGGCGAGGACGTCGCGCAGCAGCGCCAGGATACTCTCTTCGTCGTCAACGACGAGCACCCGCCTGCTGATCTTGGCCGGCTCGATCTCCTCCTCGCTCTCCGGCGGCGGCAGCTCCGGCCCTTGCACGATCGGTAGCTCGACGACGAACGTGGCCCCCTTGCCTGCGCGGCTTTCGACGCGGATGCGGCCGGCGTGGTCGTCGACGATGCCGTAGGAGATCGTCAGGCCGAGGCCGGTGCCCTGGCCACCCTCTTTCGTGGTGAAGAAGGGGTCGAACACGCGGCGGAGGTTCTCGGGGGCGATGCCGCCGCCGTCGTCGATGAATGACAGATGAACGAAGCCCTTCTCGGCGCGTGAGCGGACCTTGAGCTTGCCTCTGCCGTGAGCGCTCAACATGGCGTGCTCGGCGTTGGTGACGACGTTGAAGAACACCTGCTGTATCTGGTCCGGATCGGACATCGTGAGCGGGAGACGGGGGTCGAGGTCGAGCTCGAGATCGATGTTCTTGACACGCAGGTCGTAGCTACGAAGCTCCAGCACTCTCTCGAGCAGGGTATTGAGGTTCACGAGGCCCTTCTGCGCCTTGCGGCGTCGCGCGAAGGAGAGCAGGTTCTGGACGATCTTGGCCGCGCGCTCCGCTTCGTTGTAGATAGTCTGAACGTCGCGGCGGGTCTGCTCGTCGAGGTCGCGGTTGAGCAGCAACTGCGCGAAGCCGGTGACGCCCGTGAGCGGGTTGTTCAGCTCGTGCGCAACGCCTGACACAAGCTGCCCCACGCTGGCCATCTTCTCCGACTGCAGGAGGCGCTCCTGCATCAGGTGCTCTTCCGTCACGTCGCGCAGGACCAGGACGGCGCCCTCCTCCGTAGAGCCAAGGGCGGTGGCGGTGATGGAGAGATAGCGCTGGCTCTCTTCGGTCAGGCTGTAGTCCTGATGCTGCGTCGTGCCCGGGTGAGCGATGGCCTCTCGCGCGAGGCCTTCCAGCGGCGTTCCCTGCACTGTCGTCTCCGGGGCCATGGCCCGACCCGTCAGGTCGGCGACAAGCGCGCCGCCGGCGCTATTCGAGAGGACGGTCCGCATCTCACGATCGACTATGAGCACGCCGTCCTGCAGGCCGTTAACCAGCGACTCGGCGAGCCGTCTGTCGGCGAGAGCCACCCCTTCGAGCTGCTCCAGGAAGGCGGACGCCTGCTGAGCGGTGGCGTAGATGATGGCGCTTTTCTCGGCGGGGAAGGCGTTTGCAGCCGCGGCCACGACTCTGACCAGTCCGGCGGCACGGCCGCCGACGATCAGCGGCGCATCGATCACCGAGCCCGCCGGGCCGGCCCACGACTCCCGTCCGGCAGCCGCCTCCTTGCCGAGTGGGAGGACTTCAACGGGTTGCCTGGTGCACTTCTGGTGGGACTCGCCGGAGAAGCGTCGCAGACCCTCCAGTACCTCTCCCGCGAGCTCCTCGGCGAAGCGCATCTGCAGGGGGCGGGCGGCAAAGACGGTAAAGCGGTCTTCGCCGTTGCGGCATTGGACCGAAGCCACGGCGTCGAACTCGAGGAGCGGCTGGAGCGCGCCGAAGAGAAGCCGCAGCACCTCATCGCGGGTCAAGAGACGACCGGCAGTCGCCATGCATCCTCCGGTATCCGGCCACGCGCGCCTAGTCGCGCAAGCGGAGCATTCGCCCGTCGTCGACTGGCCAGCGCGGGCAACCGGCTGGGGCATTGATAAGCTAGCACAAAGCTGCGACCGCGGCAATCGGGATTCGCCCGTTATCAGGCCGGATGGGCATGCGCACACTGACGTCGTGCTCCGGTGCACCTAGTCACTCCCGGCACGCCAAGTCGGTGGCGGACGCGGCAGGCGTTGGTATTCGCGAACCTCACAATCAGGGACTCTCCTTATATGACGAAATCTCGCCATCAACGATACTGAATCACGGTAAAGGATACCTGTGGCGGGGTGATCCACCGGTTCACGATGACTTGGAGGTGCGAATGCCTTCCCAAGCCGACGCCGCCGCAGGTGTCACCTCTCTATCGCAGACGCCAGAACAGGAAGCGCTCCACGACCTCATTCACGACTACATGCCCCTGGTCAGACACGTCGTGAACCGCATCGTCGTGGGGAGCAGCGGCTCATCGATCCTCCAGTATGAGGACATGGTGAGTTGCGGTGTCCAGGGTCTCATCGAGGCGTACCACTCGTACAACCCGAACAAGGGGGCCAAGTTCTCGACCTATGCGCTGCCTCGCATCCGCGGCGCCATCCTCGACGCATTGCGCGCCGCACACCCTCTTCCACGTTCTTTGCAGAAGTTCTCGTCGGAAATCGAGAGCGCTACGAGCAACCTGCACAACGAGTTCGGGCGGGCCCCCACGCGGGCGGAGCTGGCAGAACGGATGGGAATACCGCTGCCCCAATTCCTGGCGTCCCTCAGTCAAGCAACCGTAAGGATCGTTTCCCTCGACAACCTGGCCGACATGGCCGTCAACGGTAACAGTGAAAGGCTCGTGGAAATGGCGGACGAGGATCCCAGCATCGACCCCGATCAGGTGGCTCAGCAAACGATGGTGAAGACGAAGTTGCAGCAGGCGGTCAGCAATCTGCCGGAGCGCGAGAGGATAATCGTCCAGCTCTACTACATCGAGTCCAGGTCGCTGAAGACAATCGGCAGGGCCCTGGGCATATCCGAATCGCGCGCCTCTCAGTTGCGACAACGTGCTCTTCGCCGTCTGCGCGCGGCGCTCGTGCTGGACATGGAAGAAGCAGCGTAGGGATGGCGGACCTCCCGCACTTCTTTTCTCTTACGAGGTCCCTCCCTCTCGCCGGCCCATACCGACGGCGCTGCTTCGCTGTTAGGTGAGACCAGGGGCGCAGTTTAGGGGTTCCCCTATAGGAGTGGCCGGCAGGCAGTCGCTAGGATCAACGCGGATGGCTGAAAACAAGACTCTGAAGATCGGCATCGCAGGCTCCGGGAACCGGAGTCAAGGCTACGCGCGCGCCCTCGGCCAGGTCGAAAGAGCGCGCGTGACGGCTGCTGCCACGAGCAATCGCCTCGCCGTCGACCTCCAGAGGACGATACCGGGCGTGGCGATAGAGCGAGACGTCGGCGGGCTGATCAGGCGCACCAACGTCGATGCGATCGTCTTCGCGGACCCGGTCGTCGACCTACCGGCCGTCATCAGGCGGGCGCTGCTCGCGGACAAGCACGTCCTGGCGACGATATCGTCGCCGGTCACCTGCAGCCAGCTCGACGAGCTTGCCTCGCTGGCCCGCAGACGGCAGCGGTTGCTGATGTTCACGGAAGAGCGCTCCTTCCACCCCGCGCTGATCTTTTTGAAGTGGATGCTGTCGGGGCGCAGCGGTCTGTGGCAACCTCGCTACATCCGTGCCGTCTCCGCGCCCGGAACAGGCAATGGTAACAACAGCGGCCCATCAATCGCCGCCCTGATCGTGGAGGAGCTGGCGATTTGCGCGCGCCTGCTGGGGGAAAATCCGGCGTCGGTCAGCGGCGTGGTGTGTCGGGTCGAGGCGGAGGCCATGCCCGCGGCCGCCTTCGTCAACCTGCTCTACGCCGACGGGAGAGTGGCCTCGCTGCAGGCGAGCATCACGGAAGCGCAGGAGAGCCGCCAATGGGCCCTGGCCACGCCTTCGAAGACGGTCCTGTTGGACGAGTGCGACATTCGCTCACCCGTGAAGATCGTCTCGCTCGATTCTGAGACTGCAGCGGGGAGCCCTCTTCGAATCAATCCGCCCGTCCCTCTGGCGGAATGGCCCAGCGAAAGCACCGTGACGCCTCCGCTGCGGTCGACTGACACGAAGGTTGACCAGTGCCGGCATTTCGTCGAAAGCATCCTGAACCGCGACTTGTGCGAGAGCAACGCCGCCTTCTGGGCGGACGTCGCGTTGGCGTGGGAAGCGGTCCAGGAATCGGTGCGTTTGGAGGGAATGCCGGTGAGCATCAATGCCGCGTCAGAGCGCGAGAAGAGGGCAGTGGGAGAGCGGCCGAAACTGCGACTGATTCGTGGCAAGGGGATGGGCACGGTCGACGCCCGAAAGAGGCCGGCGCTTACCCTCGTGCCGCGGTAGGCGCATATCTTCCGAGCATCTAGCTTCTTTGCAGCGAACGCGCTCTCTCTACTCTGGTTCTGTCTTGGAATCCCTTCCGTTTCCGTTGCCGGGTGTCTCGCCCTCGCAGAGCTCCTCGCGAAGGATAAGTATCTCCTCCGGCGCGCAGATCCCCAATTTGACGCGGTCCCGTTCCACGCCGAGGACCCTGACGAGGATGTTGCCGCGGATTACTATCGCCTGATCGATCTTACGGGTTAGGATGAGCATTCTCTGCCACGCTATCCTCGGGCGTCGAGGGTGAGGCTCCGCCGTATATCCGGGTGCCCTTCCTGTTCCAGCCTCAGCGGCCGTCGAGCCCGCAGTTCATTCGTGTTTGCATGGTGATTATCGGCAGGAGCAGGCGAATAATCAGAGGGTTGGGGGGTCAAAGGAGGCGCAGAATCGCAGGTCGAGCACCAGGATCGGGGAAATGCCGGAGGTCTAAGGGAGTACGTCTGTGGCAGCCGGTGGGAGAAGGACAGTGACTACCAGGAGCCAAACTCCGGCGCGGACTGCGGCAGCGTCACCGTCACCGTGGACCTGCGAAGGACCTCCTGCGCCGCTTCGGGCGCGCCGACGGAGACGCAGTCGCAGTAGGTGGCGTAGATGGACTTGTCCAGGAGTCGCAGCCCTTCCAGGTTGAGCTGACCTTCGTGGTTCTTGCGCAGTTGAAGGAGACGCTGCAGCCGGCGAAGATACACTCCCTGCATCTCCACGCCGAAGCCGTCAGTCTCTAGAGGGAGCGAAGCGGAAACCCCGCCCGCTTTGGTGTCGTTGTGCTCCGTGTTCGGTATGTTCATTCCGTTTCTCTGTCTTAGACGGCGGCGTCTGTCTCTCCGCCGCTGAGGTCCGGCGCAGCTTCCAGGTTGACGATGCCCTTTCGGATAGCATAGCGGATCAGGTCGGTGCGATTCTGCGCGTGGAGCTTGCTCATGATGTGCGCCTTGTGCGCCTCCACCGTCTTGACGCTGATGAAGAGGTCGCCCGCGATGCGCTGGTTGGAGTAACCCTCGGCGATGAGCTGCAGGACCTCGCGTTCGCGGCTCGTTAGCAGCTCGTAGCCGGCCTTGCCGTCACCCTTCTGCGCCTGCCAGAGGAACTCGCTGATGGGGACCGTGTCGGAGATTGCCGAGCTGAAATAGGTGTTGCCACGATGCACCGCTTGGATTCCCAGGAGCAACTCCGTGACGTCGGACTTCTTGACGACGTATCCGGAGGCACCGGCTCGCAGGGCGGCCATTATATGGTCGTCCTCCATGTAGCCGGTGAGAATGAGCACCCTTGTCTTGGGGGCGCGCTTGCGGATCTGGCGGGTCGCCTCGATGCCGTTGAGGCCCTGCATGACGATGTCCATCAGGACGACGTCAGGCATTAGCTTCTCGACGGTCTCTACGGCCTCGCGTCCGTTACTGACGTCTCCGATGACCTCCACCTCCTGGTGGGCATCCAGGAGAAGGCGCAGCGCCTGTCTCAGAACGGCGTGGTCATCGACGATGAGGATGCGTATGCGCCCATTGGAGCGACCCCACGGCGAGCCTTCAATCCCGTTTCTCCCCCTCGGCGCGACTAGCCCCTTGGCAGCAACAGTTGGGTCTTCCATACAGCACTCCTTGCTGACCTGCAGCCCGATCCACCTAAGATTCGGCGCTACCCCCGCCAACGGGCAGCAAATCTACCATAACAGGTTACTACTGGCAAGCGAAGGCTTCGCCAGCCTACGCTATTGCTCCTCATTCAGCGGACCATAGATCGTACTCAAGGGCCTTGGGCACCCCACGGTTAGCTCCTGGTAGTCGTCGAAGCGCTCGGTGCCTTCGAGGCGAGCTGGGTATTCCCGCCTGGCGCGACAGAGCTTGCAGACGGCGTCTATCACATCGTCGTGGGGCTCCGTTAGTACCCAGTGATGCTGACAAATGCTGATCGCCGTCTGTTCCACTCGTGTCCTCCAGGTCGAGAGTGACTTTCTCTGAGCAGTCTAGCCCTGCCAGCACAGCCTGCTCTATCAGAAGAAACCCTTAGATAATCGGCAATTCGCCCCTATTTCCGAAGGTCGGCCTGGATTGGTGACGCGGACGGAGACCAGTAGATATGATCGAGGGATCGTCAGTGATTGGCAGAGATCGAATTTGAGGTAGGCTTGGTTTGGCTCAGAGTCGCGGCCTTGGCTCACCGAAGCCCTTCGTCCGGTGGCCTGGCGTGGCGCGAAAAGTAGGTCCCCAGGCCGCTCTGACGCAGATAGCGCTGGTAAGACTCCTGAGCGCTGCTCAGCGCGGTGGCGATGGCTTTCTGGGGCGGTCCCACGTAGCGTCGCTGAAAGTCGTGGAGAGCGCCGCCGAAATCCCTATCGATGTTCTGGCCGACGAGCAGGCTCGCCAATAGACGGGCTGCGCCCGGCAGCGAACCGCTGACGTAGAGGTCGATGATGAGCCCGTCCTCCCGCTGCACCTCCAGCTCCACCAGGATTACTGAAGAATCGATGGGCGAAAGGCTCTGCGGCAGCCGCGCATGCCCGACAACGATGATACTGTCGGGTCCGACCTTCTCGGGTCGAGCATCTCTCACCGGCGACTCCTTTCACGGCGAGCGGGAGACGGAGCGAAACAATGATTCACTCGCGTCGAAGTGTAATAGGGGAAAAGGGTCGTGAGGCAAAGACCGCGGCAAGAAAGGGTGAAGATCGTGAAGGAAATGGGGCTTCTGGGACATGCAAAGGAGGCACCGGCCTTTCGATGCCTCCCTTTCAGGCGAACTTGCCGAAGCGGCGACTAAAGGCGCAGCTTTCCGTGAGAGGGCTGGCGGCGCCGTTGCCGAACGCGGCCGTTTTCGTCCTCTTCAAGGAGCTCTATTGCCGGAGGCGAGACCGCCTCGTGGACGTATCCACACGAGAGACAGCTGCTGTAGGTGCCGTACCAGTCTCTCTCAGCGATCATCGAACCCCGACAACGTGGGCAGACTCGAGGCAGCGTCGATTCCATCTATTTCATCCTCCGGCGATATTCTACTCCGTCAGGTGCTGGTCGAGTCCTTCCGCTGCCTCCGAGGTTAGCTGTCGGGTTCGGGTTGAAAGGCTACCCTACTCGCCTCAGGCGAGATTCACCCCAGGAAGTCGTGGTTCCCCCGTTCCCAAGAGGGATTCGGCACTCTCTCAACTGGGCAGTCATACCAGCGCAGATACTAACTACGGCTTCATTATATATTTCACTTGCCTGCCCGTCAACGTTCTGTGCTCTTTTTCCACGTTTTCGGACAATCAAAAGACCGCTCCGGTCGCTCCTCCATCCACCTGGATGGTTGTACCGGTTATCTGGCGGGCCGGCTCCGACGCCAGGAACACCACTAACGCGGCGACATCGTCAGCCGTTCCCATGTGGCCCAGGGGTATGCGCTTGTTCTCTTCGGCGGCAACTTCCTCGAAGGAACGGCCCTCGTTTTCGGCCCGCGATCGCATCAGCGACTGCATGCGGTCGGTGAGCGTCGGGCCCGGGCAGACGTTGTTGACGAGGATGTTGTCCGGCCCCAGCTCGCGGGAGAGGGTTTTGGCGAGGCCGACGACGGCCAGGCGCACGGAGTTGGAGAGAATGAGACCGTCCAGCGGCTGTTTGACTGCGTAGGAAGTGATATTGATGATCCGGCCGCCGCCCTGCTTCCTCAGGTGGGGCAACGCCGCCCGGATGGTGCGCACGGCGCTCAGGAAGTTCTGGTCCAGCGCAGCCTGCCAGGCTTCGTCGGAGTGGCGCTCGAAAGCGCCGAGGGGTGGGCCACCCGCGTTGTTGACGACAATGTCCAGGCGGCCGAATCGCTCCACAGTCCCGGCGACGAATCGCTCTATGTCTTCGGCGCGGGCCATGTCACAGGCGAGCGCCAGCACGTCGACGCCGGTGGCGCGTCGTATCTCGTCGGCTGCTTCCCGCAGAGGCTGCTCGTTTCGGGCGCATATGGCCACGAGACAGCCTTCACGGGCCAGGCCCATGGCAACCGCCTTGCCGATGCCCCGGCTTGCTCCGCCGATGAGGGCCACTTTGCCCTTCAGTCCAAGGTCCATGATTTCTCCTGGTTGATGATAGATGGCACTAGGAAGTGGCCTGGTTCCACGAGCTCTGCACTCGCTCCCAGACGATGCGTGCAACATCTGCGACGGATAGCGTCGCGTCAACGACGAGCCAGCGCTGCGGCTCCGCTGCGGCAAGCTCGTGGAAGCCGCGGCGGACGCGCATATGGAACTCGCGGCTCTCCTGCCCGATGGCGTCCCATTCGCCGCCCTCGCTCTTGCGGGCGAGGCCGGTCTCGACGGGCAGATCGAGCAGCACCGACAGGTCGGGACGCAGGCCGCCGGCGGCGAGTTCGCACGCCCTTCGCACGGCTTCCAGGTCCAGGCCGCGCCCGTAGCCCTGATAGGCGATCGTTGAACCACTAAAGCGGTCGCAGACGACGACCGTGCCGTCCGCGAGGGCAGGACGAATCACCGCCGAGACCAGTTGGGCGCGCGCAGCCAGGAACAGGAACAGCTCGGCGGCGGCGGTCAGTTCAGACTGAGGAGGCGCAGCAGACGGACCGCTCGACATCTTAGAAGGGCGCAGGATGATCTCGCGCAGGCGCTCACCGACGTCCGTGCCGCCCGGCTCGCGCGTGAGAAGCACTTCGCGGCCGAGACCCCGCAGACGCTCCTGCAGCAATTGGGCCTGGGTGGTCTTCCCGGCGCCCTCACCGCCTTCGAAGGCGATGAAGAGCGCCTTGCGTTCCGTCACCTCCGACATCCAGCGGTCGCCCTTCATTCTTCCTCCTCGTCTTCGGCGGGCGCGCCGTCTTCACGGAAGATGCGCACCCGGCGCAGCGGCTCGCGCCCGGAGCTGCGAGAGGAGAGGCTGTACTTCTGGGCAAGCTGATGCTGCAGGCGGCGAATGTAGGAGTTCTGCGGCGACAACTCGATCTCGCCGTCGCTGGCCATGACCTGCGAGATTGCCTTCTCCGCTTCTTGCAGCGCCGCGGCCACGGGGTCGAAGCGGCCCTGGTCTCCGCGAAGCGACAGCAGGCTCTGCTCCATCTGCGATATCGTGTTGCTCCTGAGGACGTAGACAGGCAACCCGCGGGCTTCGGCTTCGCGCAGGGCCTGCGGCTTGCGTCGATAGAAGGTGCGGAGCGTCATGACCACGTCGGCCTCGCCCAGGTGCTCGCTGACCGTCGCCGGCGAAGCCGTCTGGTGGATGGCCTGTTCCAGCCGCTTCCGCGATATGCCGAAGGGATAGACCCGGCGGGTGAGGCTCGATGGCCGGACCGGCTGCGGCGTGCCCCAGGTCTCCAGGTCGGCTTCTTCTCCATGCAAGTCAGCCGCGGACAGGCGCCGGACCTTCCCCTCCGAATCGAGCTCACGCACCTCTGCCGGCACCTGGTAGCCGCGCAGGATGGCGTCGACGGTCTCCGCGACGTTCGGGTGGACGGCTACTCTATCGAACGTCTGTATCTCCACCACCACGTCGAAGGAGGGCGGCGCCTTTCGTTCGAGGATGGACTTCTGGGTGCCGCGGCGTCGCGCCTCTTCATCGCCGAGGGTAACCGACTGGATGCCGCCGACGAGGTCCGCCAGCGTCGGGTTCATCATCAGGTTCTCCAGCATGTTGCCGTGGGCGGTCGCGACGAGCTGGACGCCCCTTTCGGCGATGGTGCGGGCGGCGGCAGCCTCCAGCTCGGTGCCAATCTCGTCGATTACGATGACCTCCGGCATGTGGTTCTCCACCGCTTCGATCATCACGGCGTGCTGCTGGTTCGGCGTCTTGACCTGCATGCGACGGGAGCTGCCGATTGCCGGATGCGGGATGTCGCCGTCGCCGGCGATCTCGTTCGACGTATCGACGATGATGACGCGCTTGTTCATGTCGTCGGCGAGGACGCGCGCCACCTCTCGGAGCATCGTCGTCTTGCCGACGCCCGGCCGGCCGAGCAGTAGCGTGCTCTTGCCGGTGCGGATGATGTCCTCGATGACGCGTATCGTGCCAAAGACGGCGCGCCCGACGCGGCAGGTGAGCCCGACGATGCGTCCGAGTCGATTC
>JALHUB010000128.1 GCA_022865685.1 Dehalococcoidia bacterium
AACTGCCATTCCCCCAGGGCGCGGCCTGGTACTTCGGCGGGCCACACGGATTCTCCGGCGGCGCGACCTTGCCCTTCTCTTCGATGGACTGCTTCTCTGGCGGAGCCACCTGCGCCGCGCCCCCGGCCTTGTACACCGTGGCTGCCGCGTACGGCGATGCCTATCGCCCCTCCAATTACTCCTGCTGGATCGAGATGACCCACAGCGACGGGTGGACCACCAGCTACTACCACCTGCTCAACACCTACTCCGGCGGGCTGATGGCACAGAACGGAAGCCTGGGCACGATCGGCTGCGAGGTGTGCGCCGGCGGCTCCGCCTCCGGCCCGCACGTCCACTTCAGCCTGAAGTACAACGGCGCCTACGTCGGCTTGGAGGGGACCAGGCTTTCAGGCTGGATTGTCCACGAAGGCCCCACGGCTTACAGCACCGGATCGCTCGAGCGCGAGGGCGTCGTCCTGCCGATCTACAGCCAGGTGCGGAACGACTACTTCCTGTACTACCCGGAGACCGAGTACTCTCTGCGCTTCTACGGCAACGGCACCGGCGACATCGATCGCCTCAAGATCTCGATCGACGCCCCGGCGCGCCCGGCCGATGCCGGCGCCACCGATTTCACGCTCGAATGGTGGATCAAGGCCCTTCCCGGCGAGAACAACTCGACCGCCTGTACTCCCACTGCCGACAGTTGGATGTCCGGCAACATGCTCCTGGATCGCGATGTGGGCGGCCCGGGCAGCTACGGCGACTACGGTGAGTACGGTGTCTCGTTGGCTGGAGGGGTGATCGCCTTCGGCGTGGGCAACGGGACCGAAGGCGCCACGCTCTGTGGCACCTCGGACCTGCGCGACGGGGCATGGCACCATGTCGCGGTGACCCGCCGCCGAAGTGACGGCCAGATGTCGATCTTCGTCGATGGCCTCCTCCAGGCCCAGGTCGACGGCCCGGACGGCGACATCAGCTACCACGACGGCCGAACGTCGAGTTGGGCCAACGACCGCTTCCTCGTCATCGGCGCCGAGAAGCATGACCTCGGACCGGCATACCCGGGCTTCAGTGGCTGGATCGACGAAGTACGCATCTCACGGACGCTGCGGTACACGGCCGCCTTCACCCGGCCGACCGCGGTATTTGCCTCGGACGGCAACACGCTCGCCCTCTACCACTTCAACGAGGGCACGGGCAACATGGTCAAGGATGTCTCGGGATACCCGGCGGGGCCGAGCAATGCGGGCCGGAAGTATGGCGGAACGCCTGCCGGGCCCGAGTGGTCGACCGATTCGCCCTTCTACGTCGAGCCGCCCGTGACGCCCACGCCGACCGCGACCGCCACCAGCACCTCGACCGCGACTCCGACTGTTACGCAAACCGCAACGGCAACCGCTACCGCGACTGCTACGCAAACCGCAACGGCCACGCAAACGGCCACTGCTACGCAAACCCCAACGGCGACCGCGACCGCCACGGCTACGCAATCCGCCACAGCCACGCCCATCTTCGCCGACGTGCCCGCCTCCCATTGGGCCCACGACTACATCGAAGCCCTCTACAACGCCGGCTTCGTCGCCGGCTGCTCCGCCAGCCCCCGCCTCTACTGCCCCGACAACATCCTCTCCCGCGCCGAAGCCGCCGTCTTCGTCGAGCGCGGCATCCA
>JALHUB010000129.1 GCA_022865685.1 Dehalococcoidia bacterium
CACGTCGAGTGCCTGGCGCTCCCCTTCGACGGCGGCGAGGGCGCTGCTGGCGCGCGTGAGGGCGTCGGTGAGCTCGGGGAGGCGCGCCGTGACGGCGGCGATGACCTGTGTGTGGCGCTCGGCCACCTCGATAGCCGCCGCCGCTTCGCCTGTCAGGGAGTCGCGCTCTCGCTCCAGGCTCTCGCGCTCGCCGACGACCTGCTTTGCCGTCTGGGCGGTGCGCGCCTCCTGGTGCCGGAGCTCCCGCATCTGGCCGGCCAGGAGCGCCGAGTGCGCGCGGTGCTCGACCAGCGATTGTTCGAGCGCGGCGCGCTCCTGCCAGAGGCGCTGCTGTTTCTCGGCGTGGGCACCGAGGGCGGCGTCGGAGTCGCGCAGCGTGCGTCGATAGCCGTCGGTCTCCGAGCGTAGTTCCCTGACGGCCTCCTCCATCTCCGACATCTCTGCCGGCAGGCCGCGCAGCTCGCTCTCGCGGGCGATGAGCGCGCCCATGGTGCGGGAGCTGCCGCTGGTAATCGAGCCGGTGGGACGCAGCAGCTCGCCGTCAAGTGTGGCGACGTTGCCCATGCCGCGCTTCAGGACTCGCTGGGCGATGATCAGATTCTCAACGACGATTGTGCGGCCGAGGAGGGTATCGATCAGCGGGCGGAAGCGGGCGTCGCAGCTCACGAGCTCGGAGGCAACGCCGATAGTGCCCTTCTCCTGCATCAGGACGAGCGGCCGCGAAGTCGTGAGGTTGTCGGCGGAGTAGACGGTGACGCGGCCCTTCGGATGCTCCATGAGGAGCTGGACCGCCGCCAGGACGTCGGCGTGACCGGCGAGGACGATTGACTGCAGGCTGTCGGCGAGAGTCGCTTCGATGGCCTTCTCCAACCCCGGCGGCACGCGGATGAGGCCGGCGAGGACGCCGATGTAGCCCTGAAGGCTTCCCGGCTCCGGGTCGTCGTCATCGCCGCGGGGCGCCTGTCCGGCAGCGATGAGAAGCATACGGGTCGCCTCGTCGAAGCCCTCGTGCTCAGCGTGGACGCGGCCCAGGATGTCGACGCGCGCCTTCGCCCGCTGGAGGTCGGCCTGGACCTCGGGGACGCGTTCCTCCGCTCGGGCCAGCGCGCGCCTGGTTTCGGCGATTGTGGCGTTGACCGCGCTCTGGCTTTCGGCGACCTCCGACAGGTCTCTTTCGATGCGCGCCTTTTCGTCGTGGTGGGCCTTGTAGTCGCGACCGAGGGCCGCGAGACGGCGCAGGTTGTCCTTGTGGCGGCTGCGCAGCTCGTCGATCTCCTCTCGAAGGCTCTCTTCCGTCTTGAGGGTGCGAGCCAGCCGTGCCTCGACTTCTGCGACGACGTTGCGGGCGCGTATGGCCTGCTCCTCGGCCTCGACGGCGCGACGGCGCAGGTCGGCGCGTTCTCTCTCCGCCTGCTCCAGCTCCTGGCGGCACGCCGCGGCCTCGGCGAGCCGCTTCTCGACCTCCTGGTCGAGCGCCGTCTTGCGTTCGGCGACGCTGGTCTCTTCCTGCTGCCGTCGTTCTCTTTCGGCGGTCAGTGCTTCGATGTCGGAGCGCAGCTCCTGAAGTCGCTCGCCGAGCATGCGCTGTCGCTCTTCGTCGAGGGCGCACTGGTGCTCGAGGCGTCGCACCTGGTCGGCAAGGTCGCGCTCAGCGGTGCCGCGCTGCGCGATCTCGCGCCGTCGCTCTTCGACGGCCCTTCGCAGGGATTCGGCGCCGTCGTTGCAGGCGCTGATCTGCGATTCGGCCTGGCGGAACTCCTCCTGTCGCTGGTCGCAGCCGGCAAGGGCGGCGGTGAGGGCGTCCTGCGCCTCGCGCCAGTGGTGGCCGTACCAGGCCTGCAACGCCTGTGCCAGCTCGCGGCTGAGTCGCGCGTGCATGCCGGCGCGCTCGGCTTGTCGCTCCAGGCGGGCGAGGTTGGGAGAGATCTCGGAGAGGAGGAGATCGACGCGTTCCAGGTTGTCGCGGGTGGCTACGAGGCGAGCGCGCGCCTCGTCGACCTTGACGCGGTAGCGGCGAACGTCCGCCGCCTCTTCGATGAGGGCGCGGCGCTCGTCGGGGCGCAGGCTGAGGACCTCTTCGACGAGGCCCTGGCCGATGAAGGCGTAGCCACCTTCGCCGAGCTCGGAGTGGAGGAAGAGGTCGTTGACGTCGCGCAGGCGGACGCGGTTGCGGTTGATGAGGTACTCGCTCTGTCCGTCGCGATAGGCGCGCCGTCCGACGACGACCTCCTGGAAGTCGATAGGGAGCCAGCCGTCGCTGTTGTCGAGGACAAGGTTGACCTCGGCCATGCCGACTGGCGACTTCTGGCTGCTGCCGGAGAAGATGACGTCTTCCAGGCGGCGCGCCCTCAGGGTCCGGGCGCTCTGCTCGCCGAGGACCCAGCGGATGGCGTCGGCGACGTTGCTTTTGCCGACGCCGTTTGGTCCGACTACGCCGGTGATGCCGGGGCCGAACTGGAAGACAGTCGGTGCTGCGAAGCTCTTGAACCCCCGCAACTCCAGCCGTTTAAGGTACATACGCAGATCTCAGGGGAATCTCAGTTATCCGTGCCGGTCTTCGTCTCGCTGTCGGAGCCGTCCTTGTCCGCGATCTTGTCCAGGGCGTCGCGGGCCGCTTCTTTCTCCGCCTGTTGCTTGCTCTTTCCCTGTCCAACGCCGAGCGGCTTCCTGCCGCCCCATACCTGAACTGTGAAGACCTTCGAATGATCGGGACCTTCGTCGTGCAGGACTTTGTAGACAGGCGCCTTCTGGAAGCGCGCCTGAAGCAGCTCCTGCAACTGCGACTTCGGGTTGGCGAGGGTCCGTCCCTTTGGCAGCTCGTGGAACTCCGGGGCGAGGGAGTTGATGACGAAGCGCCTCGCCTTTTGCATTCCGCCATCGACGAAGACGGCGCCGACGACCGCTTCGTAGGCCGCGGACAGATTCGAGGGGCGATTTTTGCCGCCGGCCGCCTCTTCGCCTCGCCCCAGAAACAGGTAGTCGCCGAGGGAGAGGCTTTTGGCGACGCGGGCCAGGGTATCGCGGCGCACGAGGGCCACGCGCATTTCCGTCAGCAGGCCCTCGGGGTGCTGCGGGTAGTCTTCGTAGAGCTTGCCGGCGACGACGAGGCCGAGCACGGCGTCCCCGAGGAACTCCAGTCTCTCGTTGGATTCGAGGCCGGAGTCGGGCATTTCGTTGAGGTAGGAGCGGTGGACGAGGGCCTGCTGCAGGAGGGAGGGCTTGCCAAACCTCATGCCCAGTTTCTTCTGCAACTGCTTCCAGTCCGCCATCACGCCTTCCGTCGAACCGCCCCTCATAACGATAGACCGCCATAGCGGCGGTCGTTTTCGTTGCCTACCGCTTTGCGACGCACGGTGTTGCGACTACTCCCCGGCAGCGACGCGGCGTTTCATCATGCGGTTTGGCTTCAGGGGCATGATAGGGTTCCGTGGGTAGGTTGTCAAGTTCGCGTGCTATAATTGGGCGCCTCGAAAAGGGCCTCAGGCAGAAGGTCTCGGAATCGTGGACAATGAACTGCTGTCGATTCTCAACCGCCGGCTGACGGAAGCCGACCGCAGCGTCGCCGAGGCGCTGGTGGGGCTTGCCGTCCGCCGCGGCGAGCAGGTCTATCTCGTCGGTGGGAGCGTCCGCGACTTGCTGCTCGGCCGCGCGCACGTCGACCTTGACATCGCCGTCGAAGGGGACGCCATCGCGCTGGCGGGTGAGCTGGCCGAGGTTCGGCAAGGGCGCGTCATCGCGCATCAGGCCTTCGGCACCGCCTCCGTCGAGCTCGCGTCGGCGCGGGTCGACCTGGCGCAAGCGCGGGCAGAGACGTACTCGCGGCCCGGTGCGCTGCCGGCCGTGCGCGCCGCCTCGATCGACGAGGACCTGCACCGTCGTGACTTCACGGTCAACGCTATGGCGCTCCGCCTCACGCCGCCGTCCGCCGGGCAGCTTCTCGACCCGCACGGCGGCAAGGGCGACCTGGAGAGGCGGTTCATTCGCGTTCTGCACGACGCCAGCTTCCGCGACGATGCGACCCGCATGCTGCGCGCTGTCCGCTACGAAGTGCGGCTGGGGTTTCGACTCGAGGACGAGACGGATCGACTGCTGTGTCGCGACCTGTCGTATCTGGAAACCATCAGCGGTGCCCGTCTACGGGCCGAGATCGTCGCCATGTTCTTCGAGGAGCGCACGTCGGAGACGCTTGCACGCTGCGAGGAGCTCAACATCCTGGGGGCGCTTCACCGCTGCCTGCGATTCGACAAGACCGCCGAATCGGCGCTCGCGCGGGCGCAGGAGGAGCGGCCGGCGCCCTGGGACGAGGTCTGTCTCTGCCTCCTCTGCTGGCATTGCGACGAGCGGGATATCGAATCGGTCGTGCGGCGACTGGCGCTGCCCAGGAGGTACGAGCGTGCCCTCCTGGACAGCGTCCGCCTACGGGAGAGGCTGCCGGAACTGCGCCAGTCGGACGCGCCGCCGAGCCGGATAGCGGACCTGCTCGACGCGCTAACGCCAGCGGCGGCATGGGCACTCGCCCTTCGCGCAGATGATGCGCTTGCCGCGGAGAGAGCAAGGCGCTTTTTGTCGGAGTGGCGTTATGTAAAGTCATCCATCGGCGCCAGCGCCCTTCGCCGGCTCGGCGTGCCTGCGGGCCCGGAGCTCGGCATCCTTTTGCGACGACTGCGCGCCGCCCGCCTCGACGGGTTGACTCATAACCGTGAAGACGAGTTGTCATTGCTCGCCCAGAAGCAGGAATGGGCACAGCGGGAGGATTGAAGTCCTTCCCTACATCTCTTCCTCCACCAAGCGCGGCTACGCCAAGGTTGGAAAGACTCGGCTAAGATGTTTGGTAGCGCTCTGCCCGGTCAGATGATGCGCCGTCCTTCGAGCCAGGCGGCGGTCGCCGCGGGCAGCTCGCGCAAGGGCACGTCTTTCACGGTGCAGGGCGGGACTGAGCGAAGGAAGGACGCGCCATAGGTCTTGCTCCTCAGCCGCCTGTCCATAACGACGACGACGCCCCTATCGGCCTTGCGGCGGATGAGCCTGCCGAATCCCTGCTTGAAGCGGATGACGGCCTGCGGCAGGGCGTATTCCTGGAAGGGGTCCTCGTAGAGCTCCGAACGCGCCACGAACACCGGGTCGCTGGGGACGGAGAACGGCAGGCGTGCTATCACGAGCAGCGAAAGCGCCTCTCCGGCGACGTCGACGCCTTCCCAGAAGCTGCTGGTGCCCAGGATGACGGTCCGTGTGTTCTCCCTCAACGCGTTCAGCAGCGACTTCGGCGGGCCGTCGATTCCCTGGCCGAGGACGAGTATCCCGTCGTGCTCCAGGTGCCGTCGTATGGCCGTGTGGGTGGCCCCGAGCGAGCCGTGAGAGGTGAACAGCACCAGCGCCCGGCCTTCACTGGCGCGGCAGAGGTCGACGACGGCGCGTTCGAACTCTTCCTGGTAGGCGACGTTGTTGGGCTCCGGCACGTCGGTCGGGATGAGCATGAGGGTGGAGCGGGCGTAGTCAAAGGGCGAGCCGAGCATCAGCTCTCGCGGCTCGTCGAGGCCCAGGGCACGGGAGATGTAGTCGAAGCGACCGGCGACGCTGAGGGTGGCGCCGGTCAGGACGGCGCTCTCCTTATCTGCGAATAGGCGCGCGCGCAGAGTATCGGCGACCTGCAGCGGCGCGGCGCACAGCATGACGCTGCTCGACGAGCGCCCGTAGGTGATCCAGGCAATGGTGTCGGCGTCGTCGCGCGCCAGAACGGAGGCGATGCCCTCGCGCAGGCGGCGCGCCTCCTGCAGGACGCCGGAAATCTCGGCGAGCAACTCCTCGCCGCCGCCGGAGTCCTCTTCCGCCGTCGCGCCCTCGCCGAGACGCGTCAGCAGGCCCGTCATTTTCCCCAGAGACACGTCCAGGTTCTCCCAGGCCACCTCGACGTTCGACCAATCGGGCTGGACACGCATGGCGCGGTTCAAGAGGAGTCGTGGGTCGTAGTCGCCCTGCTCAGCAGCGCGGTCGAAGAGGAAGGACGAGAGGAGGTCGAACAGGACGGGTAGCGAGCGGCGGGCGCTCTCGGCGGCGGCAGCGAGGTCGTCGGAGATGACGCCCAGGTCTGGCGCCCGCGCACCGGACCCGACGGCGCGTTGCTGCTGTCGCAGGCTCTCGACGAGGCCGCCGGCGCGGCCCCTTGGCAGGCGATGGTGGACGCGGTCGAGGAGGGCGCCGACGTCGCTGTCGGTCGCCTGGAAGCCGAACTGCTGCGTCGCCTCCTCTTCAAGGTTATGCGCTTCGTCGACGATGAGGTGGCGGTACTCGGGAAGGACGTGTCCGCCAACGGCGATGTCGGACAGGAGGAGGGCGTGGTTCACGACGACGATGTGGGAGGCTTCGGCGCGCCGTCTCGCCCGCTGGAGGAAGCAGGCGCCGTGGCGGGCGTAGTGGCAGGCGAAGGACAGGCAGGTCTCGCTGTCGGCGCTGAGCCCTTGCCAGACGGCGTCTTCCTGCGGCGACAGGCTCAGCTCCGCGCGGTCGCCGCTTTCGGTCTGACGCAGCCAGACGAGGATGCGCGCCAGTAGCCGCCCTTCCGCCGCGCTAAGCGACGACGACCGCCTGAGCGCGCCAAGACGCAGCATGCACAGGTAGTTGCGCCGGCCCTTGAGCTGGGAGAATCGCAGGCCGGCCGCGGCCGCCTTCGCGCTCGTGGAGGGCGTGCCCTGGAGGAGACGCTGGAGCAGCGGGATGTCCTTGCCCATGAGCTGCTCCTGGAGGTTGATTGTGTCGGTAGAGACGATGACGCGAGCCTCGTTCTCGAGTGCGTAGTGAGCGGCCGCGACAAGGTAGGCCAACGACTTGCCGGTGCCGGTCCCGGCTTCGACGATGAGCGGCTGGCCGGAGTTGAGCGCTTCGGCGACCTCGCGCGCCATTGCCAACTGCTCGCTCCGCGGCTCGAACTCGGGGAAGAGCTGAGGATTGGCCTCCGGGCTGCGCAGGACCGCCTCAAGGTCGTCGACCGCGACGGGCTGGGACGGGGCCCGGGCGACGAGCGGGGCGCCGATCTCCACCGGCAGGGGCATCGCTTCCGCCGATGGCGCGCCGGCGGAGAGAAGTGGCGCCTCCTGCAGCATCTCGTCGAACAGCCGCCGCAGGGGCCAGCCGATTTCGGTCGCAATGCGGTTCAGCTCCGCGAGCAGGCCTGCCGGAAGCTCTGCCAGACGGGCGCGCAAGTGGAGGAAGACCTGTCGCGCGGCCTGAGCGTCGGCGAGAGCGCGATGGCGAACGGGGAACTCGACGCCGAGATGGCGGGCGAGCGAGCGGAGGCTATACTCGGGCAGGCCCGGCAGGACAAGGGTAGCCAGGTCGTGCGTGTCGAGGGTCGGCCCGGGAGGCTCGATTCCCTGGCCAGCGAGGAAGCCCAGATCGAAGAACACGTTCTGCCCGACGACCGGATGGTCCGCCAGAAAGGCCTCCAGGTCGGCGCCGATCTCGGCGAAGAGGGGCGCGTGTTGCAGGTCGTCGGGGCGGATGCCGGTAAGACGCTGGATGTAGTACGGGAGGGCGCCCAGCGGCTTGACCGGCGTGTGGAACGTGGCCGTTTCGCCGTCAGGAGTGAACTTGACGGCGCCGACCTCGATTATCTCGCAGGTGTCGGCGCTGAGGCCGGTGGTCTCGAGGTCCAGGGCGACGTAGGTGGTCGGCATGATCGTTCCCGGGGGATAAGGTTCGTCGCCATTCTAGCACGAGGCTGCGGAGCGCGCCCTAGCAGCGTCTCACTCGTAGCCGAGACTTTCCAGTCTCGGTGTCGACGCACAGAGGCGCGTCCGGGAGTCAAATCTGGGACGGCAGCGTGAACGGCTGAAGGTTGCCCTGGAGCAGGCCGTTCGCCGCGTAGAAGCGTCCGGCCTTCAGCTCACGCAGGAAGTCCTCCTCCGACTCGACGCCGCGTTCGAAAACGGTGGTGTGGATGCCGATCCCCTGGTGCGAGTGGGCGTCGCTGCCGCCGACGCCGGCCTTCCCCAGTATCTGCGCGACCTCAAGTGCGAAGGCGTTCTCCTGGGCGTTGTTGCCGCCGTTGAGCACTTCCACGGCGTCGACAAGCGCGAAGAGCGGCAGTTGGGCCGCCTGTTCAGCCGTCAGGTTCACCGGCTCCAAGCCCTGCCGTTCCCACTCGATGCGGTAGAAGTAATGCCGGAAGGGATGCGCCGCGATCATGTAGCCACCGGCGTCGCTGACGATGCGCCGGAGCTCCTGCGCGTAGCGTATTCCCGGCACATACTTGTCGAGTCCAATCACGAGGATGTGCCCCAGCTCGGTCGAGACTTCCATGCCGTTGATGAGCAGAAGTGACTGCTCCTGCCGGAAGCGGGCCACCTCCAGCGAGTCCCACACGCGGTCGTGCTCGGTGACGACGACGGCGGAGAGTCCGAGGCGCCGCGCCGCGCGGGCGAGCTCGACCGGACGCAGGCTGCTGTCGCTCGCGCCGCGAGTCGTATGGATGTGCATGTCGACGATGCTTCCGCTCATGCGGTCGCGCCTTTACGGAAATAATCTGCCCCTAGCATATCACTCCTACGTCGAGCGGGTGGAAGCGTAGTGAGCCAGAATAGGCGTGGCCCAGCCGAAGAGCGCGACATAGGTGAAAGCGAGGAAGAGTGTGAGTCGGCGCGCGGAGCGGACGAGGACGAAAAGGGGAGAGAACACTATGACAGCCGTGCTCAGTACGATGACGGTGAAGAGCAGGTTGGGGCTGCCCAGGCCGCCCTGTGGGTGCGAGTCATTGACGGCTATCAGGAGCATGCCGAAAACCAGGCCCAGTTCCGTCCAGATGAGGAAGAAGAAGGACGCTATGGGAATGGAGAGCAGCGTGAGCGGCATGCCTTTGGGGACCGCGCTTCGGACGAAGGGTATGTCGTCGCGCGACTTTGTGACCCAGAGGGCAAACGGCGGCGTGGCGACGATGGACATGACGAACCCACAAACGAAGCCGGAAAACACCTCCTCCATAGCGTCGCTACTGCTCCTCCCAGGCCGTGGACTCTTGAGCGCCGGCGGTCGTGGTCTCGATCAGTGTAACGCCGGCGCGTCGGAGGCGTCGTTCTGTCTTCGCCTCGAGGGGCGAAAGGAAGAAGAACGCCGGTCCGCTGCCGGCGAGGTGCGGGCAAGCGCCGTCATTCCGGCACTCGTCCCTCAGGACCGCTGCCAGCGGCATCGCTTCGAAGAGGACGGCTTCGAAGGTGTTGAAGACGTCGTCGTCGGATATCGCGCCGCCAGCGGCGAGCTTTTCGACGAGACGACGCGTATGCTCGCCGGACGTGAAGTGCTCCGGACGCAGTCGACGGTACATCTGCGCCGTCTTCTGCTGGAGCCGGTCGTGCGGGACGGCGACGGTAATGGCGAGCGGTGGGACGTCTGCCAGAGGGGCGACTTCGTCGCCGCGGCCGCCGGCCTCGGCGGTCCCGCCGGTCAAGAAGAAGGATACGTCGCTGCCGAGCTTCCCGCCGATTCGACGCAGTCGCTCCGCGTCGAAGTCGAGTCCCCATAGCCGGTTCAGGCCCCTGAGCACCGCTGCCGCGTCGCTGCTGCCACCGCCCAGGCCGGCGGCCGCAGGCACCGCCTTCTCCAGCTCGATCAGCGCCGCAAGCTCCGGCTTTCCGGCCTCTTGCCGCAGCGCTTCCGCCGCTCGATGGGCCAGGTCTTCCTCCATCGCCGCGAGCGGGCCGGCGGTGGCGCCGACGTAGCGCACCTCGAGATAGTCGGCGGGCGACAGCGCTATGGCGTCGTGCAAGGCCAGCGTCTGGAGCACGCTGCGGACCTCGTGGTAGCCGTCGTCGCGCCGGCCGAGCACCTCCAGCGTCCAGTTGACCTTCGCGGGGGCGACGAGTCGCAGCTTCACGGCCGGCCCTCGCTCTCAGGCGCGAATGCGCGATAGAGCGCCGCCCATTGCTCCATGCCGAGCGCCTGCGCCCGCAACGAGGGGTCGATGCCAGCTCGACGCAGGGCGTCGCCGGCCGACGCGGCGTCGATGCCAAGGGCATGACTCAGCGCGTTCCGCAACTGCTTGCGTGGAGCACTGAAGCCGGAGCGAAGAAAGCGGAAGAAGCCTTCGACGTCGTCGACGGCTAC
>JALHUB010000015.1 GCA_022865685.1 Dehalococcoidia bacterium
GATGGTAGGCGCCGACCGCCAGCACCTGCGCGATGCCGCCGCCCATCACGCCGCCGCCCATGATGCCTATCGTCTTTATCTCCTCCGGCTTCATCTTCCCTCCTTGTGTCGATCGATTTGTACTCGAAAGCAGTCTACTCGACGCACATGCGCCTGACGACCTCGTAGAGCATGCGCAGCCCCAGGCCCAGCTTCTCGACAGGGATTCGCTCGTCGTTGCCGTGGACCGTCGCGACCTCCGCCGGTTCCAGGAGACAGGGCACGAAGCCGTAAGCGGT
The DNA here is from genome assembly GCA_022865685.1 of Dehalococcoidia bacterium. Taxonomy (GTDB): domain Bacteria; phylum Chloroflexota; class Dehalococcoidia; order DSTF01; family JALHUB01; genus JALHUB01. The sequence goes on from JALHUB010000015.1 coordinate 279, forward strand.
GACGCCGCGCCTCCGGAAGACGCGCGAGTCGGTGAAGCCCGTCGCGATTGATGGGATGACGATCGCATCCGGCGCGGTCTCGCGGCTCACGGCGTCGATGACGTCAAACAGCTCCGTGCCGACCGGCGAGATCGGCGTGTGCGACTCCATGACCTGCTGGACCTCGACTCGCGGGTCGTCGATGACCTGCTTGACCTGCTCGATGAACGCCGCCGGGTCGTGACCGGGCAGCAGCCGGCAATCGAGGGTCGCTTCGGCGACTGCCGGGATGACGTTGGACTTGACGCCCGCGTTGCACATCGTCGTACTCACCGTGTCGGTCAGGAACGCTCGCAGGAGTGGATTGCTCTCCGCGACGCCGGTCAGCCCTTGCTCGGAGACCTCTTCGCCAAAGATGCCGGCGCTCTTAAGCCGCTCCAGCATCGTCGCCACCTCCGGCAGGAGCGTGATGGGCCTCCGCCACGTCTGGACCTTATAGAGGGCGCGGACGAGCCTCTCCAGGCAGTTATCGGGATGCGGCACGGAGCCATGGCCGGGCATGCCGTGCGCCACCAGTCGCAGCCATAGCGGGCCTTTCTCGCCGACCGAGCAGGAGAAGACAGGACGCCGCACGCCGAACATCTCCGTGCTGCCATAGCCGCCCTCGTTGATCACGTACTCCGCGTCGAAAAGCTCCGGGTGGTGCGCGTCCAGCCAGTCGATGCCGGCGACACCCCCTTGTTCCTCGTCCGCGCAGGCCAGGAAGACGATGTCGCGCCTGAGTGGCAGCCCCTGGCGTCGCAGCAGGAGGAGCGTCATCAGCTCCATCACCGCCATCGACTTCATGTCGAGGGCGCCGCGGCCCCAGATGACGCCATCCTTGACGGCGCCGGCGAAGGGGTCCTCCTGCCAGAACTCGCGCTCGGCGGGCACGACGTCGATATGGTTCAGCAGGACGAGGGGGCGCTTGCTGCCGTCGCCCGGAAGTCGCGCCGACATGTTCGCGCGCTGGGCGTCGACTGGGTGGGTCTCGCTGTCGATGCCGTTTTCGCGAAGGACCTGCGCAAGGAAGCGGGCACCCAGAAGCTCGTTGCCCGGCGGGTTGGCGGTATTGACGGTGATGTAGCGACAGAGCAGGTCTGTCGCCTCGCGTGTCGCCGCGTCCCAATCGATTCCGGATGCTGTCACTTGTCTTCTTCGTCGCAGCCGCCCTTTTCGGGCAGCTAAGCGAATCATAGCGCCTTCTCGCCTGCCGTCAACGGTTGCCTCACGCTCACGCTGATCGCATTGACTGTGGTAGTATCTCCGAAACGAGAAATCATAATGGAGGTGCGTAACCATGCCTGACGCCGAAAGCTCAGAGGTTCCGATATCTGCAACCGGGGCGCACAGCGGCGTCGCCGCCGAACTGAACTTGCTTGTTCACATCGCTTTGGCGGGGCTCCTTGGCGCTGGGACCGTAGTCACGTATTTCGCGATAACCCTGTGGGTACTCGGCTGGCGATCTCATCCCAGATATGCAGGATTCGAATGGGAGAATTGGCTCCTCTTGTCCATCTTCGGGATCGGCCTGATATCCATTGTCGTCGGGATTGGCTTTTCGGTCGCCTGGTTCGCCAGAGCCCGCAGATTGCTGGAGGCGGTGTTCTGGGGGGTTGCCAGCATGGTTATCCTCGGGCTTGATTTCGTCGCTGTCGTCGCGACGATCCTCGCTCCGAGTAGGGACTAGGCAAAGGATGCAGCCATGTTTGGACCGCTGAAAGGTGTGAAGATCCTCGACTTGACCTGGGTCCTCGCCGGCCCCTTCGCCAGCATGGTCCTCTGCGACCTCGGCGCCGACGTCATCAAGGTCGAGCGGCCGGGCGTCGGCGACGTGGCGCGCTACACGGCGCCCATCGTCAACGGCGAGAGCTGCTACTTCTTCAGCGTCAACCGAGGCAAACGCAGCCTGACGCTGGACCTCAAGTCGGAGCGCGGCCGCGACCTCTTCCTGCGCCTGGTGGAGAAGGCCGACGTGGTCATGGAGAACTTCACGCCCGGCACGATGGAGCGGCTCGGCCTGGGCTACTCGACGCTGTCGGAGCGAAACCCGCGCCTCATCTACGCCGCGACTTCCGGCTTCGGCCAGACGGGGCCCGACCGCTTCCGGCCGGCGCTGGACGTCGTCGTGCAGGGCATGGGCGGCATCATGAGCATCACCGGCGAACCCGACGGCCCGCCCGTGCGGCCC
>JALHUB010000130.1 GCA_022865685.1 Dehalococcoidia bacterium
ATGCGCCGTCGCGATGGCCGTGTCGCCGCCCGCCGTCTCCGCCTTCGCCGACCAGAAGAGGGCATGCGCCGCCACCTCGTCGCTTGCGCCGGACCCAAAGCTGCGCCAGGCGTTCGCCGCCTCCTGATAGCGCTGCTGCTTGTAAAGAAGGAGCCCTTGCCGAAAGCCGGCGTCCTCCGCCCACGGCGAAACGCGGCTGAACACAAGGATGCGGCCGTAGGCGTCCGACGCCTCGTTCCAGCGCGACTGCTTCTCAAGGATCAGCCCCCGCCACCAGAGGGCGTCGTCCGCGAGGTCGCCCGACGGGTCGATCTCCAGCGATTTCGCGTACTCATCCAGCGCTGCGTCGTCGTCACCCAGGCGCTCGTCGATGGCCCCGACGTAGTAGTGCGCCGCGGCGGCGTGCGCGCCGCCGGGCTCGGCCGCCAGGTAGTGCTGGAACGCCTGCATGGCCTCGTTGTTCTGGAAGTGTCGATAGTACACCACCGCTTCGACGTAGGCGTCGACCGGCTCCCCCGCCCCAAGCAGCGCATCGAGCGCGTCCGAGGCGGCGCCGGTTATCGGATATGTGGCGATGACCTGCTGCAGATCGTCCTGCCAGCCTGCCACGCCGCTCGCCCGCTTCAGCGAGCCGATACGCTCCAGAGCCGCCGCCTTGTCCGATATCGAATCGCTCTGGTCGAAGAGCCGCTGGTACCCGGTAATAGCGGCGGCAGTCGCGTCGGCCGCCTCCAGGCCCTGCGCCGTCGAGAGGATAACGCCCGGTTGCAGGCTCTCCGGCATCCCGTCTAGCGCCGCTTCGGCCGCCTGCTCCGCCTCGTCGACGCGACCGAGCGGCAGCAGCAGGTACGCAATCTCCGCCTGCGCGTTCGCCGCGGCAGCGCCCCCTTCGTCGACGTAGCGTTGGTAGGTCTCCATCGCCTGCTCGCTCTCACCGAGTCCGGCAAGCGAGCGCGCCAGCAGGAAATCGGCTTCGCTGCCGCCGTCGCCCGCGCTCTGGAGAGCCGTGATCTCGTCGTACGCTGCCTGGAAATCGTTCTCGTTCAGATAGAGGCGTGCCAGCGCCAGCCGGGCTTGCCGCTGGTCGCCTTCGCTTCCCTCCCTCACGACCGCCTCGTATACCGTCTGTGCTTCGGCGTACTGTCCGTTGCGTTCGAGGCTGCTCGCCAGCGTAAGGTCGGCGGGAATGGCCGTCGGCTCCGGCGTCGCGCCGTCCGTGGCCGCAGGCGTCGCCGCCGGCTCCTTCGACGAACCGTCGCAGCCGGCGAAGGCGAGCGTCGCCAGGGCAAGCGCCAGCAACGACAGGCATAGCCAGTAAACAGAGGGCCTTTTCTCTGGTATGATAGGTGTGGTCATCGGACGCGGCCTTCCGAAACAGAGACGCCGCTGGGGACACGTTCGTTGACGGCTGTTGTTGCCAATGTTACTATCCGCCGGCGGCGGCGTCAAAGCTAATATATTCCATGAATCTCTTCCGATTCACCGTCATCGACGACAGCGGCGGCATCAGCTTCGTCGCCCACGCCGAGGCCCTGCCGGCGCTTCTCAAGGCCTGCGCCCGCGAGCCGAACACGCTCCAAGAGCTGCTGGACTTCACGCTGCCCTACTACCACGCCCTCCCCGACTACGTCCTCAACGGCCTTGCCGTGTTCGACGAGCGCAACGTGCCCGGCAGCTTCGACGCCATCCACCAGGCGCTGCAGTTCTGCCGCCCGCACGAGCAGCCCGTCTTCCGCATCGTCGACGACGAGACGCGCGAGGCGAGCCTGCGGCCCGTGAAAGCGGGCGGCATCATTGTGAACCTGCTGGCCAAGCGCATCGTCCAGATTCAGAACACGTACCAGGAGATCGGTCGCAAGGGTCGCGGCCGCATCTTCGACGGAGAACGCGTCACCGAGAGCGTCTTCTACTACCGCCTGCCCCGGCAGTGGCAACTGGTGCCCTGAGGCCGGCCACAGCGAGATAGGGATATTGGAGCGACCGATCGAAGAGGAATCAGCCTGGCTGGGACGCCCCGTCTGGGCCGACATCGACCTCGATGCCCTTGAGCACAACGTCCGCGAGCTCAAGCGGCAGGCCTGCGGCGCCCTCCTGATGGCCATCGTCAAAGCGAACGCCTACGGCCACGGCGCGACGGGCATCGCGCGGGCCGCTCTCGCCGCCGGCGCCGACCGCCTGGGCGTCGTCTGCGTCGACGAAGGCGAAGAGCTGCGTCGCGCGGGCATCACGGCGCCCATCCTCGTCATGGGGCACACGCCCGTGTCCCAAGCCGAGCGCGCCGTCGCCCTCGACCTTACGACGACCGTCGGCTCGCATCACTTCGCCGAGGCGGTCGCCCAGCGGGCCATCGAGCGCGGCGTCACGATTCGAGTGCACCTCAAGGTGGAGACCGGCCTCAACCGCTATGGCCTGCCGCCGGAACAGCTCCTGCCGCTCGCCGAATCGATGCGCCACCTGCCGGGCCTCGACGTGGAGGGCCTGTGGACCCACTTCGCCACCGGCGACGAGCCCGACAAGGGCTACGTCCAGCGCCAGTTCCGCGCCTTCACCGCCGTCGCCGACCAGTTGCCCTGGATCCGCCTGCGACACGTCGCCAACACGGCCACCGTCCTCGACATGCCGGAGCTGTCGCTCGACATGGTGCGCGTGGGAATCGGGCTCTACGGCTGCTACCCGTCGGAAGACGTGGACCGCGGGACACTCCTGCGACCGGTCATGTCCCTGAAGAGCCGCGTCGCCCGCCTGCGACGCCTCGATCCTGGCGAAAGCGTTAGCTACGGCTGCACGTGGACGGCGGCGCGGCCCAGCGTCGTCGCCTTGCTGATGTGCGGCTACGGCGACGGCCTGCGACGCACCCTCTCCAACAAGGGGAGCGTCCTCGTGCGCGGCCGGCGCGCGCCGATAGTAGGGCGTATCGCCATGGACATGTGCGTCGCCGACGCCACCGATATCCCGTACGTCGCCCTCGACGACGAGGTCGTGATTATCGGCCGCCAGCGCGACGACGAGATAAGCGCTGAAGAGGTCGCCCGCCTCTCCGACACGATCAGCTACGAGACGCTTACCGGCATCACGGCCCGCGTCCCGCGAGTATACCGTCGCGGCGGGCGCATCACCGCCGTTCAGACGCTCGTCGAGGCGCCGGCGGAGGAATCCGCAACCGCCGGCCTGGAATCTCGCCCGACGAACCTGTGACCGAACCTGCAAGGGAGATTACGGAAATGTCGTTTCTTGTCGGCGTCGTCGACGTGCAACTATGGGCGCTGGCCGCCGCTCTCAGCGCCGCGTTCCTTGGCATCCTCGCCTACCTGCTGCGGCGCGCCCTCGGCCTCGTCGAGCCGCCGCCAACCGAAGAAGAGGCGCATCACTAGGGGATACTGGGGAGTTGCGGAGGCGCGACTTCTACTCGCCTTCCTCGTCTTCCTCGTCTTCCTCCTCCGCCACCATCTCGGCCGCCCGTGGCAGCAGTACCTCCAGCGCCGTCTCGCGACGCCGCCGCGGCCCGGGCAGCGCTTCGATAGCCTGCACCAGTGAGGGCAGCTCGTCCAGCGCCCTGGCATCGCCGCCATCGACCGCCAGCACCGACACGCCGGCGTCGCGCAGACACTCCAGGTCGCCGCTCTCGATGGGTAGACTCACGGGCAGCATCAGCGGCTTGCGCGTCAGTCCGGCGATGCGCCGCAACTCGACCTGCTTTCGCAACGTGAGCGGACCCGACCAGCCGTCGATCAGGACGCCGTCCAGCGCCACCGATTCGAGGATGCGCAGATAGGTGTCTTCCGGCGCGCCCCCCAGCAGGAGCACATAGCCCGGCTTGTCTTCCAAGAGCGCCGTCGCCGGCGTCGCTTCCGCGTCGAAGACCATGAAGTCCGCCCCTGCCTCGACGAGGGCAGCGATCGTTTCCGCATCGACCTTTTCCGGCCATACGCCGCAGGGGACCTCGCCCGCGGCCTCTGCCGCCGCCTTGACGTCGTCCGGCTCCGCGCCCCGGAGGACGATTGCGCCGGCGCCCTTCTCCACCGCCGCCGCAACCTTCCCCTTGCCGTCGCCGTCGAGGAGCACCGTCACCAGCAGCGCGGGGCTCTTGGCCGGTCTCACCGCCCTGAAGCCGATGGGCGCGGCTTCCACGTGCATGGTCTTGCGTATCCTATCGCCGAGCTTGCTCATAGTCTTCCCTTCCGGCCTGAGAATACCCAACGGGATAATATCCGTGCGACGGAACGTCTGTCAATTCAACTATAACAAATCGGAGGCGGCGTGCCCCAACCCTCCAACAACGGCAGCGGCCGCCCGACTCCATACGAGGGGCGGCTGCCGTATTGAAAGCGTTGTTCGCTATGCCTTCAGCTTCCGGCACGCTTCGACTAGAGCCGGCAGCACCTTCTTGTAGTCGTCGACGATACCGAACCGCGACGACTTGAAGACTATCGCCTCCGGGTCCTTGTTGATCGCGACGATGTTCTTTGCCCCGGTGCAGCCCGCCATGTGCTGGCTCGCCCCGGAGATGCCGACTGCAAAGTACAGCGTCGGTCCCACTATCTTGCCGGTGAGCCCAATCTGCTCCGAGACCGGCCGCCAGCCGTTGTCGCAGGCCGCGCGCGTCGCTCCGACGGCGCCGCCCAGCGCCCTGGCCAGCTCTTCGAGCACCGAGAAGCCCTCAGCGCTGCCGATTCCGCGCCCGCCGGCGACGATCACGTCCGCGTCCTCCAGGCGGATGCCCTCTTCGGCAACTTCCTGGTGACCGACGAGCTTGTCGCGGATCGCCGAAGCGTCGATGCCTGCGTCGACCTTCGTTACCTGCCCCTGCCGCGAGTCGTCGCGAGCCACCGGCTCCTGCGCCTTCGATCGAATCGAGATGACGGCGGGCGAGGTGTTGAAGGAGTAGGTCGCGCGCGCGTTGCCGCCGTAGCAGGGTCGCTCCGCGATGACCTTGCCCCCCTCACCAGTAACGTTCAGGCAGTCCATCGCCGATACGCTGCCCAGCCGGAAGGCCAGGCGCGGCCCCAGGTCGCGGCCCATGTCGCTCTGGCCCATCAGTATGGCATCGGGGCTCGCCGCCGCGTTCACCTTCTCCATAGCTGCGACGAAGCCGTCGCAGCTATACTTAGCCAGCGCCGGCTCATCGACCACGAAGACTTGATCGGCGCCGTGGGCTATGAGCTCCTTCGCCAGTCCCTCAACGCCGGACCCCACGAGGGCCGCCTGCGCCGGCTTCCCCATCTGATCGGCGAGACGGCGGGCCGCTCCCAGCACCTCCAGGGTGATGGACGCCACAGCGCCGCCGCTAACCTCGGCTGCTACAAGTATTCCGTTCGCCATGTCAACGCTCCTTATCTGTTGATAGACAAAGGCTAGATTATCTTCTGCTCACGCAGGCGCTGCGCCAGCTTTGTTGCGATCTCGTCGGGGGTCTCGCCCTCGACGATTTCGCACTCGACTTCGCTCACCGGCTGGAAGAGGCGCTCCAGGTTCAAGCGCACGGCGCCGGCCCCGACCTTCGAGGCGTCGAGGCCGAGATCGCCTGCTCCCCAAATGGTGACCTGCTTGCGCGCGGCCATCATGATCTGCTGCAGCTTCGGGTATCGAGGCTCGCCCAACTCGTTGCTTACGGTTACGAGCGCGGGCAGCGGCGCCTCGATGGTGTCATAGCCCTCCATCAGCACGCGCTCCACGACGACCTTGTCGCCCTGGACCGTGACCGACTTGGCGAGGCTCACGCTGGGAATGCCCAGCATCTCGGCGATTCCGTATCCAACGACGCCCGCGTCCCAGTCCGTCGCCTGGCGGCCGCACAGGACGAGGTTGTAATCACCGATCTTCTCGATCGCCTTCGACAGCGCCAGCGCGGTCGTGTAGCTGTCCCCGTCGAAGGCGCTGTCCGTTAGGAGAACGCCCTCGTCGGCGCCCATCGCCAGGCTGTGCTTGACCACGTCGCGGGCGGTCTCGGGGCCCAGGCTTATCACCGTGATCTTTGCGTCGCCGGCGGCATCCTTGATTCGCAGCGCCGCCTCGACCGCCAGTGCGTCGAACTGGCTGATGACGGGCGTCACTCCGGCCGCCGCAACGACCTTCTTCGCCGCCTCGTCGACCCTGAACGCGGACGCCGGGGCCTCCGGGTCTGGCACTTGTTTGACGCAAGCTATGATGTGCAAAGGCATCTTTCTGCTTCCTCCTTGCTCCGCATTTTCTGTGACTATTCACCCTGGTCCCGGCTTTGGCCGCGGACTGAAAACTCAAGTGCTCGCCGGCACACCCTCGCCCTCGCCGGCCGTGGCGGGCTTCACCGTCGGCGCCGTGCCGATCGCCGCATCCAGCAGCTCCGCGACGTCCATGGCGCGCATGCGCTTCTCTTCGTCGGGCTCCAGCGCCGGAATGCCATCCTCGAACATCTGGATGCAGAACGGACAGGCCGTCGCCACGATCTGGGCGCCGGTCGCCATGGCCTCCTCCGTCCGCGCGTGGTTGATGTGCCGCCCCCTGCTCTCCTCCACCCACATGTGGCCGCCGCCGGCGCCGCAGCAGAACGTCGTCTTCCGGGACCGCTCCATCTCCGCGATCTTCGCCTGTGGCAGGCTCTCCAGGATACGCCTCGGCGCGCTCTCGATCTCGTTGTGACGCGCCAGGTAGCAGGAGTCGTGGTAGACGATCGTCTCCGCCAGCCCGACCTTCGGCTGCAGCTTCCCCTCTCGCAAGAGCTGGTCGAGTAGTTCCGTGTGATGCATGACCTCGAACTTACCGTCGAACTGCGGGTACTCGTTGCGCATCGTGTTGTAGCCATGCGGGCAGGCCGTGACGATCTTCTTCACGCCCTTCGACTTCATGATCTCTATTGCCTGCTGCGCCTGCATCTGGAAGAGATACTCGTTGCCCAGGCGACGCGCCGGGTCGCCGCAGCAGGGCTCTTCCTCGCCCAACACGCCGAAGCTGACACCGGCCTGCAAGAGCAGCCTGGCCAGGGCCTGCGTGATCGGCACGTTGCGCTCCGACAGCGAGCCGGAGCAGCCCACCCACAGCAGGTACTCCTGCGAGCCGTCGAAGAGGGGCACGTCGAGACCCTGCATCCAGTCGCTGCGCCCGAACTGCGTCCCCCGCCAGGGATGGCCGCGCTGCTCAATCTGCATCAGCGTCGCCTGCGCCGTCTCGGGCATGCGCGCCTCGTCCATCACCAGGTAGCGCCGCACGTCGATGATCTCCGGCACGTGCTCGATGCAGACCGGGCACCAGTACATGCAGGAGCCGCAGGTCACGCAGTCCCAGATCGACTCGAACCCCATTGTCTCCACCAGGTTCAAGTGATCTCCATTCGGCGAAGGCTTCCCCTTCATCAGAGATGCAATCGTCGGCGTTGTCGACAGCAGCGTCATGCGGCCGTGGTGCTCGATCTCTTTCGGCGATAGCTCTTTGTCCGTTAGGTAGGCCGGGCAGTTCGACTGGCAGCGGCCGCATTCGGTGCAGGTCATAAAGTCGAGCAGCGCCTTCCAGTTGAAGTCCGTCACCTTGCCGACGCCGAACGTCGCCCCTTCCTCCGCGTTCTCCATCATCGCCTCTATGTTGATCGGGCGGAGGACGCCGGAGCGTTCGCGGTTGCGGAAGAAGACGTTGAAGGCCACCGTCAGCACATGGGAATGCTTCGAGTAGGGCAGGTAGCAGAGGAACCCGAAGAGGATGATGAGGTGCGCATACCAGAAGGTGGCGTGCAGCATCCCTGTTGCGTCGTGGGACAGGTTCATGCCGGACCAGATATTCGACACGCCATACGCGACAAAGGAGAACGCCTCTTTCGATTCGCCCTCCAGGTTCAGTTCGAAGCTGTTGGCGAGGATGTCGGTCACCATCAGGAAGAAGATCAGTCCGAGGATGCGCCAGGCGTCAAGGTTGAGCGTCATTCGCGGCGGCTTGACGAAGAAGCGCTCATAGGCGCCCATGGCGATGCCCACCATCACCAGCACGTTGAACAGGTCCATCACGGGCTTGTAGAAGTCGAAGATGCCGCCCGGGAGATGCTCCAGGCTCAACGGATCAGCGACGCCGCTGAACAACATGTTTAAGCTGCGGATCAGCAGGACGAGGAAGCCCCAGAAGATGAGCGGGTGCAGGATCCCCGAATACCAATACTTGCGCCGGAAGAACTTCGATTGCCCGATCATCACCAGCATGAAGTCGCCGACGCGTTGCGGCAACTGGTCAAGGCACGGCGCACCCTTCGCCTTCAGGAACGGTAGAAGCCGCGCCGCGATCGTCAGCAGGAAGAAGGCGGAGAAGCCTACGATTATGAGATAGAAGAAGATGTTGCCTGGTAACTCGTTCGAAGGTGCCACTATACGCCTCCTCTAAGCCGCAGCACCACACCGACCCGACATGATTACGGGGGAGCAGTATGTACTAATCTTCACAGTCGAGCACATCATAACCCTACCCCCAAAATGCAAGCAACGCCCCGCCGCTCGGTTTCGTGCGGACGGTGCTCGTAGCGCCCGCTGCCGCGTCTCGGAACATGAGCGGCCGCCATCCCACCATCCCACCCTAGGAGGGTTCTCTGGGGATTGGGGGACACCCCCAAACCCTGACAGAGGGGGGATCCCCTCTGCGCTCCCCCGCTCGCCGCGAGTCCAAATGCACGGACAGAAGCGCCGCGAGCCGCTATCCCCTATGTTGCACCCGAGCCGTAGGTCTTGCGCAGCTCCGTCTTCAGGACCTTCCCCAGCGGGTTCCGCGGCAGCTCTTCGACGAAGGCGACCTCTTCCGGCGCCTTGAAGCTCGCCAGCCAGCCCTTGCAGTACTGGACGACCTCGTCCTTCGTCATGCTCTCTCCTGGCCGCAGCACGATGAGCGCCATCACCCGCTCTCCCCATTCCACGTCCGGCACGCCGATGACGGCCGCCTCGGCGATCTTCGGGTGGTCCTCGAGCGCGCTCTCGATCTCGCCGGGCGATATGTTCTCGCCGCCGCGGATGATCAGGTCCTTCGTGCGGCCGGTGATGAACAGATAGCTGTCCTCGTCCAGATAGCCGACGTCGCCGGTGTGCAGCCAGCCGCCCTTGATCGCCGCCTCCGTCGCCTCCTTCTGGCCGTGATACTCGCGCATGATGCGACTGCCCGAGACGCAGATCTCGCCCTCTTTGCCCGGCGGCAGGATATTGCCGTCGCGGTCCATGATCGCGACCTCTACGTCGTCCATCGGCCGCCCGACGGAGCGCAGCCGCTGCAGTTTCTTCGCCTTCTCCTCCTCCGTCCCTTCGATGCGATGGTCCTCCGGCCCCAGGTACGTCATCGTCGACGTGCTCTCCGTCTGGCCGTAGGCGTTCATGAGGCCGCACTTGAAGACAGCGACCGCCTTGCGCACGACCTCGTAGGGCACGGGCGCTGCGCCGTAGGTGATGAGCTGCAGCGAGCTCAGGTCGTACTTATCGAAGTCCGGCTGGTCCATGATCCGCTTCAGCATCGTCGGCACGACGAAGCTGTGCGTCACGCGCTCGTTCTGCACTGCGTCCAGCCAGAGCCGCGGCTCGAACTGCGGCAGGATGACCAGCGTCCGGCCGCCCCAGATCGACGACATGATGGCGGTCAGGCCCGCGACGTGGTACACCGGCACCGACAGCAGCGTGACCTCCGGCGTCTCTTCGGGATTCGCCGGGCTCATCGTGTTGACGACGTAGACCGACAGGGTCAGGTAGGTGAGTATGACGCCCTTGGGCAGCGCCGTCGTGCCGCTGGTGTACATGAGCACCGTGGCGTCCTGCTCATCGATCTCGACGTAGACCTCGTCGTCGCTGCCGGACGCGAGCAGGTCGTCGTAGCCGGGCATACCGTCCGCCGCCCCGTCGATGCAGACGAAGTCCTTGATCTGCGGCAGCTCCGGCTTCAGCGATCCGACCAGCTCCAGGTAGCGCTTGCCGACGAAGAGCAGCGACGCGCCGGAGTCGTTCAGCATGTGGACGATCTCTTCCCGCTTCGCCCGGTAGTTCAGCGGCACGAACACGGCGCCGGTCTTGGCGCAGGCGTAGTACGTCTCCACGTACTGCGGGCTGTTCATCGCCATCACCGCGACCTTCGTCCCTCGCTCGACGCCGCGTGACTGGAGGGCGTTCGCCAGGCGGTTCACACGCTGCGCCATGTCCAGGTAGGTGACGCGCTGCTCGCCGCACACGAGAGCGTCGCGGTCCGGCACGACCGCCGAGCTGATCTGAAGGAATTCCGCCGTATTCAAATCTGATATCCCCCGTCTCCGTTCGATCTTAGCCCTCAGGCGTTGATAAGCGACAGCCGCCGTTCCATGGCCAGCCCTTCTTCCAGCGACACCTCCAGCCCGCGTGTCACCGCCTCTTTGGCGTAGCGCAGGACGGCCGGCGACCGCGTCATCAGCTCGCGCGCCCAAGCCTCCGCCTCCTCATACAGCCGCTCGCGGGCGACGACCTTGTGCACCAGTCCCAAGCGCAGCGCCGTCACCGCGTCGATGTCGTCGCCGGTGAGGATCATTTCCATTGCTGTGCCGGTTCCGATGGTCCGCGGCAGGAGCTGCGTCCCGCCGGCCGAAGGTATGTAGCCCAGCTTCACCTCCGGCAGGCCGAAGCGCGCATCCTCGCTGGCGACGCGCAGGTCGCAGCACATGCTCATCTCGCAGCCGGCGCCGAGGGCATAGCCGTGCATCGCGGCGATGAGCGGCTTGTCGATGTCGAGCATGAGCTGCCAGAGGTCGCGCTCGCGTCGCGCCCGCCGCGCTTCGATGTACGAGGGCGCCGTGCCAAACTCTTCGACGTCCGCGCCGGCGGAAAACGCGCGATCGCCCGCGCCCTTGACGACGAGCACCGCCGTGTCGGGGTCGTCGCGCACCGCCTCCATCACCGTCCACAGCTCATCCCGCATCTGCGTGTTCATGGCGTTCAGGACATGCGGACGGTTCAGCGTGAGCCAGGCGATGCCCTCGCGCTTCTCGAACATGACGGTCTGGAATTCGCTCAATTGACTAACAACACCGTAGCCGAGACTTTCCAGTCTCGGCGCTCTACCGCCAGTCGGGCTTGCGGATCTGACTACGCTGCTTTCGCTCGACGGCCTGCGCCAGGTCGCGGTTGATCTTCTCCGTCAAGAGCCGCATGCCCTCCTTCGACGGCTGCATCTGCTGACTGCGCCAGCGGCGGATCTTCGCCCGGTCGGCGTCCGGCAGCTCCGTCTCTTCGAGGAGCCTCGTCAGCACGTACGATGCCAGTGCCCAGGCTTCGTCGACGTCAAGTTCGATTCTCACGATTCCGCGTCCTTCGAAGACACGTACCAGCCCTTGCGGCGGATAAGTCGCGTCGTCCGCTCGTCGAGCACCGTGCCCAGCGCCTCGTTCATCCCGACAGTTAAGTCGCTCATCTCTGCCGTGCCTTCGGCGCGCTCCGTCCGCCAGCGCTTGATCTCGTTCTGCACCCCGGCAGACAGCTCCACGCCGTCCAGCACCTGCGAGACGACGAGCGTCATGATCGACCACGCCTCGTTCGGTTCGAGGATAACCTGCATGTCATGTGCCCTTGAAATGGGGCTCGCGCTTCTCCAGGAAGGCGCGCACGCCCTCTGCCCGGTCTTCCGTCGTCTGGAGGATGACCGTCAAGTCCGTCTCGAAGCGAAGTGCCTGCTCCAGCGGCATCTCCATACCCCGCAGCACGGCCTCCTTCGCGTAGCGCACCGCCAGCGGCCCGCGGGCGGCGATTCTCTCCGCCAGCGCCAGCGCCGCATCGTCGACGCGGCCGTCGGGGACGACCTGGCTCACCAGCCCGCAACGTAGCGCCTCCGTCGCGTCGATGACCTCGCCGAGCAGTATCATCTGCAGCGCCTTCGCCCGTCCGACGATGCGGGGCAGCCGTTGGGTGCCGCCGGCGTTCGGCAGCAGGCCCAGCTTCACCTCCGGCAACCCGAAGCGCGCTCGCTCGCCGGCGACGCGGATGTCGCAGGCCAGCGCCAGCTCCAGACCGGCGCTCAGCGCCTCGCCACTGATGGCGGCGATGACAGGGCGGCTCAGGCGGTTGAGGAAGGAGAACGAGTCGCCGAGGATGCGCTCCCGCCGCGCGACGTCGGGCGCCGCTCCGGCTTCCAGCTCCGAGGCGTCCCAGCCGCGGCAGAACGTTTCGCCCTCGCTGCTAAGCACGACGACGTGCGCGTCCTCGTCGTCGCTTATGGCCTCAGCGGCGGCCGCCAGCTCCGCGACCGTGGCGCCATCGAGCGTGTGCCCCTGCTCGACGCGTCGCAACCGCACGCAGGCGACGTGTCCCTTCTTCTCCAGGAGCAGGCTGCGGTAAGTCATCGTGGGCCTCGAGAGGACGCGATGCCCTGCCATCGGAAGGCGTCGGAATCGTAGCAAGCATCCCATATGGTGTCAACAAGCCACCAAGACCCAATAACCGACACGCTGCGGCCATCGAGAACGTCCGTCTGTCGTCGGCGCGGAGGTCTCAGGTCATTGCGTTTTTCTGCACCGCGCCCTGAAGGACGCGGCATCAATCCGTCTCCGGCACGCGTAGCGGTCAATTGGCCCGTCAGCAACGTAGCCTATCCGCGTCCATGCCGCGGCCTTTCAGGCCGCGGTGGTGTACTCTTACTCCGCCGGCGCTGTGCTATATTTGGGGAGCAATGGCGGAAGCGATACTCGACGAGTTGCTGGTAATCGACATGTCGAACGGGGTGGCCGGCCCGTATTGCTGCCTGCTATTTCGCTACCTGGGTGCGGAGGTTGTGCGAGTCGATCGTCGCGGGAGGACTGAAGTCCTCCCCTACATGGGGCTGCAGCCGGCAGTGTCTTTCCTCCACCTCAGCGCCGGCAAGAAATCGATAACGCTCGATGCGTCGAAGCCTGAAGGCGCCGCCCTCCTGCTGCGCCTCGCCGAGCACGGCGACGTCCTTGTCAGCGACGCCTCTCTCCCGGCGGGGCTCGACTACCCCGCCCTCAGCCGCCAGAACCCGCGCCTGGTCCTGACACGCGTCACCGTTCCGCCGTCAGACAACGATGGCCTGTTCGCAGAGTACTTCGCCGGCCTGAACGCCTTCGCCGCGACGCTGCTGCCGCTGCTGAACATGGCGATTCTCGGCCGCGGCCAGCAGGTGGAGGTCGACGGTGCGGAATGCCTTGCCGCCGCCGCGTTCGCCGCCGCCGGCCGCCAGCTCGATTGGCCGCAACCCGAAGGCGATGAGACTTTCCCGCCGCCGTTCAGGGTGTCGGGCATCGCGGCCGTCTCGCCCGCGCCACGGCCCGGTGAGCACAACGATGAGGTCTACTGCGGCCTTCTCGGCCTCAGCGGCGAGGAGCTCGCCCGCCTCAAGGAAGCATCGGTGATCTGAGGTCGCATGATGTACCGTTTGCCGCTTGCCGCCTATCGCGTCCTCGACTTCGGCCCGAACGTTGCCGCGGCCTATGCCGCCCGCCTCCTTGGCGACGCCGGCGCGGAGGTCATCGCCGTCGAACGCGGGACGACCGCACGGTCGCCGCTGTTCCGACAACTCAATCGCAACAAGCTCGGCTGCAGGCTCGACTTCGCGACCCTTCGCGGCGCCCGTCTCCTCCAGCGTCTCGTCGCCCGGTGCGACGTCGTTGTCGAAGGCTTCGACGCGGCGGAGCGCGTACACCTCGGCATCACCTACGACGCCCTGCGCGCCGCGCGGCCCGATATCGTCCTCGCATCTGTGCGCGGCTTCGACGGCAACTCCTCGACGCCGGGCGACGTCGTCGCGGGCACGGCCGCTGCGGCAGCCGTCTGCGCCGCCCTCCTGCACCATCGCGACACGGGCGAAGGGCAGCATGTCGAGGTCAACGCTCGCGACTGCGCACTCAACTTCCGGGGCGTGTCCGCCGCGCGACTCCCCGTGCGCGAAGAGGTGTCGGCGGACGCCCGCCTGCGAGAGCGTCGCTTCCTCGAGCCTGTCTCGCACCTGGGCGGCGTCGAGGAGATGCCTGCCCTGCCGTGGCGCTTCAGCCTCACGCCCTGCCACGTCCGCCTGCCGGCGCCGGAGCCGGGCGAGCACAACCGCTACGTTTTCGTCGACCTCCTGGGCCTCTCGGAGGCAGAGATGGAGGACCTGGCACGCGGGGGCGTTGTCGGGGCCACAATGAAGTAGGGTCCGGGCTCCGCATCCGACCAGCCGCAGATCGACGCCGAGGCTGGAAAGCCTCGGCTACGATGGTTTCTCTGCGACCATCCAGATGTGGTTGGCGAACAAGCGGTTCAACGGCCAGACGTAGCTCAGCGGCCGCAGGTAGCGCACGCTGTCCAGCAGCATCAGCTCGATGGTCATCCGCCGCGACAGGTACGGCAGTTGGTGGGGTATCTCCCAGTACTCCGTCTTTCGGACGCGAAAGCCGCATTCTCCCAGCGACAGGGCCAGCCCGGCCGCCGTCTGCTCATTCACGTGGACGCGACGCTCATCGTCGCTGCGCGGGAACTCGCGTCCGACCGACAGGCTCGGACCCATGACGTAGCTCTGGTAGTGCGCCATCTCGGCGACGCGGCGGACCACGCGGTGCACGTTGCGGATGTAGACGGGGTAGGTGAGCTCATAGAGAAGCCGGTTGGGACAGGTGTGGACTATCAGCCGGCCGCCGGGCCGCAGGACGCGCCACGTCTCCCGCAGCGCCTCCGCCAACTCGTGGGGGTATAAGTGCTCGACGACGTCGCTCATGACCGCCAGGTCAAATGACCGGTCGTCGAACTCCAGCGCCCGCGCATTCATGAGTTGCACGTCGGTGCGGTCGCG
>JALHUB010000131.1 GCA_022865685.1 Dehalococcoidia bacterium
ACCCTCGACTCGCCGGACGCCCACCTCACCGTCGAGTTCACCGTCGAGCAGGGCCACGGCTACTGGCCCGCCAACGAGCGCGAGCCCATGCCTATCGGCGTCATCCCATGCGACGCCATCTTCACGCCAATCCGCAGGGTCAACTACCACGTCGAACGCACCCGCGTCGGCCAGGTCACTGACTACGACCGCCTCGTCCTCGAAGTGTGGACCGACGGCACCCTCACCGGCGCCGAAGCCGTGAGCCGCGCCGCCGGCCTCCTCATCGACCAGCTCACGCTCTTCAGCCAGATCGGCAAACCACAGCCCGCCATCGTCGAACGCGGCCTGGGAGTCGGCGCTGCCCTCTCGCCCGACCGCTACAACACGCCGATCGAGCAGCTAAGCCTCTCCGTCCGGGCCTACAACTGCCTCAAACGCAGCGGCCTCATCACCGTCGGACAGGTACTCGAAAAGAGCGAGGACGACCTCCTCGCCCTGCGCAACTTCGGCCGCAAGTCCTACGACGAGCTGCGCGCAAAGCTGATCCAGATGGACTTCCTCCAGCCCGAGCCCGAAGGCGAAGATATGCCCGCCGGCTACGAGGAAGAAGAGGAAGAAGAAAGTGAATCGATGGGCGCCCTCGGCGCCGCCCTCCTCCAGGCTCTGCGAAAGCGCGGCGAAGACCTGCCCGCGGGCGAGACGGAGGATCAGCCGGAAGACGAGCAACCGCCCGAAGAGAAGGAAGAGGAGTAACGGGGCCCTGTCCGCCTCAGGCGGAGGCGCCCCGATGACACATGAGACACAAAATCGCCGGTAGGAAGCTCAGGAGGTCGACGCCGCAGCGCAAGGCGCTCTTCCGCGGCCTGGTCACGGACCTCCTCCGCTATGAGAAGGTCCGCACCACCGAGGCGAAGGCCAAGGAGGTGCGCGGCATCGCCGAGAAGGTCATCACCCTCGGCAAGGACGGCACCCTCCACGCCCGTCGCCAGGCCCTGCGCGTCGTCAACGACACCGATATCGTAAAGAAGGTGTTCGACGACATCGCGCCGCGCTACGCGACCCGTCCCGGAGGGTACACGCGCATCGTGAAGCTGGGCCGCCGCATCGGCGACGGCGCCGAAGTCGCCCAGTTGGAGCTTGTCTGAAGGCCCGGGCACGCCTGAGCCTTCGCCCGCCCGTATGACGTCGCAGCAGCCGGTCGAGGGCAACCGCACACGCATCGCCCTCCTCCTGGAGTACGATGGCAGCCGCTACGGCGGGTCGCAGATTCAAAAGAACGCCCCAACAATCCAGGGCAACCTGGAGGGGGCAATAAAGAGGCTGACCGGCGAAACAGCGCGCGCCGCCTTCGCCGGCCGCACCGACGCCGGCGTCCACGCCCGCGGCCAGGTCGCGTCCTTCCTGACGCGCCGTCCGTTCGACGCGACAGTCTTCGTCGACGGCCTGAACTACTGGCTGCCGGACGACATCGCCGTTCGCGGGGCACGTGAGGTCGCGCTCGACTTCGACGTCCGGCGGCGGGCGCGCAGGCGGCTCTATCGCTACCTGGTCTACAACGGCCGGGCGCCTTCGCCGCTCCTGCGCCGGCGGGCATGGCACGTCAAGCAACCGCTCGACGTGCCGGCGATGCAGCACGCCGTGGCGTGTCTCGTAGGCAGGCATGATTTCGCCGCCTTCGCCGGTAGCCTGGAACGGCCGGAGACGACCACCGTCCGCACGATGCATCGGTTCGACGTGCGGCGGCTCGGCCGGCTGGTCTCGTTCGAGGCGGAGGCCGATGCCTTCCTCCCTCACCAGGTGCGGCGCACAACCGGCGCCCTGGTAGAGGTGGGACTGGGCCGGCAAACGCCACAGTCGCTTGAAGCGCTTCTGCGGGCGGGCAAGCCGGCCACAGGCGGACCGGCGGCGCCGCCCCAGGGGCTGTGCCTTGTGCGGGTAACCTACCCGGACCTGGATTTTGACGAAGAGACGGACACATATGAAGACCTACATTGTTAAGGCGAAAGACATCGTCCCGAAGTGGCACGTCGTCGACGCGGCCGGCCAGCCGCTGGGACGCCTCGCCACGCGTGTCGCCTCGCTCCTGCGCGGCAAGCACCGGCCCGACTTCACGCCCTACTTAGACATGCGCGACTTCGTGGTCGTCGTCAACGCCGAGCGCGTGCGCGTCAGCGGCAACAACAAGATGCGCCAGAAGATCTACTACCGGCACACCCAGTATCCCGGCGGTCTGAAACAGGTCACCCTCGAGAAGTTGATGGCCACCCACCCGACGCGCGTTATCGAGCACGCCGTGCGCGGCATGCTCCCGCACAACCGCCTCGGCGCCAAGCTCCGACGTCACCTCAAGGTCTACGTCGGGCCGGAGCACCCGCACCAGGCGCAGACCGGCGGCGCGCCCAAGAAACCGAAGCCACCGAAGCCGCCCGCCGAGAAACCGGTCGCTAAGGCCGAGACGGAGCCCGTCGTCGAGGAAGTGGCGGAGCCGGAAGCGATTGCCGAGGAGCCCGTTGAGGCCGCGGTCGTCGAAGAGCCGGTGGAGGCAGTAGTCGATGAAGCGCCCCCAGAGGCTGCTGAAGAACCTCAGCCAGACGGGGGTACAGGGGGCGAAGCCCCATGACAGGGGGTCTGGGGGGTGTCCCCCCCAGATAGAAAAAGAGGCCGCGAGCCGTCTGCTCCAGCGGACGTGCGACGTGGCCAAGGCGTTGATAGCCCTTCCAGCACCCCGGAGGAGTGGGCGACGTAGGAGGAAAGTTCAACTTGAACCAGCATTACTATGCAGGCACCGGTCGCAGGAAGACAGCCGTCGCGCGCGTGCGACTCTATCCCGGCACGGGCGCCGTCGTCATAAACGGCAAGCCGATGGAGGAAATCTTCAACCGGCCTGCCCACCAGAGCCTCGTGCTCAAGCCGCTTCAGGTCATCTCCCAGTCCGACAAGTTCAACGCCCAGGTGAAAGTCGAAGGCGGCGGCATCAGCGCCTGGGCCGGCGCAGTTGCCCACGGCATCGCCCGCGCCCTCCTCGTCATGGACGAAAACCTGAGGAAGCCCTTGCGCGACAACGGTCTCCTCACCCGCGATTCCCGCGTCAAAGAGCGCAAGAAGTACGGCCTCAAGCGCGCCCGCAAGGCGCCACAGTACACCAAGCGCTAACCGACGATATCGACACAAACGTAGGAGGGCGGGCAATTGCCCGCCCTCCCATTTCCCGATTCCACCGATGCGTCATGACGTAGGGGCGGGCCCCCGTGCCCGCCCCGATCTGCGTGGACATCGTCGGTGTCGATGCCGTGGGCCGTCCCTACTTCTCCTCCGCCAGCCACTTCTTGAGGTGCTGGATCGACGTCACCGGCGACGGACGCACCCCGTTCAACATCGCCAGATAGTAGCTCACCCAATCGCCGAAGTGGATTGCCGTCAGCACCCGCGCCAGGTCGCCCTCGCCGCGCGCCTCGACGCGCTCGCTCCCGACCCCCGCCGCCTCCAGCGCGTCGTGCGTCCCGTTATAGCGCAGGATGTTCCGCGGGTTCAGCCCCCGATGGTACAGGAACACCACGTACGCCCTCTCCGCCACCTCCCTCGGCAGTCCGAACCCCTCGACGGCGTTGTGGTTCAGCTCCGATATCTCCTCGTAGAACGCCCACACCTTGCCGTTCTCGTTGAGTTGCGTCTTCCAGCGATGCGCCGCTTCCGTCAGCACCTCCGCGCCGTATATCACCGGCAGCTTCCCCTGCAGGCGCACCGCCAACTGTTTCGCCGCATTCCTTTCCAGCGGGACCGCCTCGCCGATCTCCTGCCGCAACTCCTCCATCAGCGCTACCGCCTCGTCGACGCCGCGCGACTGGTCCGCCAGTACGCCCGCCACCTCAGCCAGCGCCAGCAGCGGCATCAAGCCATGTCCCATCGCCGACCGCGGCTCGCCCTGGTACTCGAAGACGTAAGCCGGCACCCCCCGCGACTGCGCCAGCGCCAGCAGCTTCCCGCCGGTCGTGATGACGATCTTCTTCGACGGGCCGTCGAGCGATTGCCCGAAAGACGACAGCACCTCCTCCGTCTCGCCGCTGTAGCTGCAAGCTACGACGAGCGTCCGCTCTCCGGCCAGTGATGGCAGGTCGTAGCCGCGATGCACGAGCACGGCTTTGCTGCCGTGCGGCAAGCTGCCCGCCCGCAGGTACGTCGCCAGCGACCGCACGATGTCGCCGGCAATCGCCGAGCCGCCCATGCCGAGCACAAGGACGTTGTCCACCTCACCAAAGTCGGAGGGGAAATGGAAGCCCTTCGCCAGCCGCCATGCCTCGCGGCACTGCTCCGGCAGGCCCGATATGCGACCGAGCAGGCCGTCGGGGTCGAGACGCGTGTACGTCTCCGGGTCATCAAGTGCGTGCATTTCACCCTAACTCCTGCCGGCGCCGGCGCGTTCGAATCGAAAACTCCACTGGTCGTTTGCCGAAACCGTTCCTGCCCTCGTCATGCCCCGGCCTTCAGGCCGGGGTGCTGAAGATACACCTACGCCTTCTCCCCTTCGGGCAGGCCCGCCAGCTCGCGACCCGCCTTCAGCAGCGCCGGCACCAGCGCCCTGTCCGGCACCTCCGTATAGATGCGCAGCAGCGGCTCCGTCCCCGAAAAGCGCAGCAGCAGCCAGCCGCCGTTCTCCAGGTTGAAGCGAAAGCCGTCCGCGTCGTCCTGGTCGGTCACCCGCACGCCGGCCACGCTTTCGGGTCGCGCCGCCGCCACGCGACGCTGCACGTCGTCCTTCTCCGCCCGCGGCATCTCGATGTCGACGCGGTCGTAGTAGTGCGGCCCGACACGCGCGTACAGCTCCGCCAGCAGCTCCGACGGCCGCTTCCCCGTGCGCGCCATGAAGTCGAGGAAGTACAGCGCCGCCAGCACGCCGTCGCGCTCCGGCAGGTGGCCGCGGAAGGCGTAGCCGCCGCTCTCCTCGCCGCCGATCAGCCCTTCCGTCTCGATCATCTTCGGCCCCAGGTACTTGAAGCCGACGCGCGTCTCATACACCGGCACGCCGTACAGCTCGCCCAGGCGAATGACCATGCGCGTCGTCGTCAGCGACTTGATGATGGGCCCCCGTTCGCCGCGCGCCTCGAGCAGATAGTACGTCAGCAGCCCGAACACCTGGAGCTGGTCGACGTAGACGCCGTTCTCGTCGACGAGCCCGAAGCGGTCCGCGTCGCCGTCGATGGCCAGCCCGACGTCCGCCTTCTCCCGTCGCACCGCCTCCATCAGCGGGCCCAGGTTGCGTCCGATAGGCTCCGGCGCCCCGATGCCCGGGAACAGCGGGTTGCGCTCCCCGTGCAGCTCGACGACGCGCAGGCGGCCGCCGCTCAGCAGCCCCGGCAAATAGCCCTGCCCGCTGCCGTACATCGAGTCGACGCACACCGTGAAATCGGCGGCGCGCAGCGGCTCCAGGTCGACGAGCTTCCTGATCTGGGCGAAATACGCCGGCTCCGGGTTGAACAGCTCGACCAGCCCCTGTCGCTGGGCCTCCGCCAGCGGCATCCGCTTCACCGCGCCCGACGCCGCTATCTCCTCCAGCGGCGCCTCCAGTCGCGCCACCACCTCCGGAGAGGCGCTGCCCGCGTACTCCGGCTTG
>JALHUB010000132.1 GCA_022865685.1 Dehalococcoidia bacterium
GACCTCATCCCGCCGGGCGGCGTCTGGGAGCGATACCGCGAGCACCCGGGCTACGCGGCAATCGACCACGTCGACGCGGTGCTGGTGTCGCACGCGCACATCGACCACACGGGCTACATCTCGTTCCTGCGCGAGGACATCCCCATCTACTCGACGGCTATGACGGCGTTCATCGCCAAGTCGATGCAGGACAGCGGGCTGCCGGAGCTGGAGAAAGAGGTCTGCTACTTCGCGCCGCGCGAGGTGGACCCGGTCTATGACATCATCAAGGGCAGCGACTGGCGGAAGAACCCGTACGTGCTGCGTCCATTCGTGCTCGTGGACGGGCTGAGCGAAGAGGCGAAGGCGTTCTGGAAGCAGAAGCCGGGAACGGGCCGGAATCTATCGTGCTGCGAGACGGAGGCGGAGTGCGACTGCGTGAACGGCTTGCAGGTGCGCCACTATCCGGTCGACCACTCCGTCTACGGGGCCTGCGCCTGGGCGGTCGAGACGAGCGCCGGCTGGGTCGTCTACACAGGCGATCTGCGATTGCACGGCGCGCGGGGGGACATGACGCGCCGCTTCATCGCGGAGGCGAAGGCGCTGCGGCCGCGCGTCCTCATCTGCGAGGGCACGCGCGCGGGCGCCGCCAGGGGGCAGGACGAGCAGATCGGCGAAGAGGAGGTGCGGGCGAACGCGCTGGAGGAGGTGCGGACGACGGAGGGGCTGGTCGTCGCCGATTTCGGGCCGCGGAATGTCGAGCGCCTGTGCACGTTCCTCGACGTGGCGCGGGCGACGAATCGGAAGCTGGTCATCCTGGCGAAGGACGCCTTCCTGCTGGACAAGATGCGCCTGGCGTCGGACGAGGTGCCGACGATGGCGGACACGCCGGAGCTGCTCATCTACCGCGACCTGAAGGCGGCGCCGCAGCACTGGGAGTTGACGCTTCGAGACCGGTACAGCAGCCGCCTCGTGACGGGGCCGGACATCAAGGCGTCGGGCGGCGACTTCATCGTCTGCTTCAGCTTCTGGGACGTGAAGAACCTGATCGATATGGAGCCGCGCGGCGGGAAGTACGTCTACTCTTCGAGCGAGAGCTACAGCGAGGAGCAGGACATCGACTTCCGGCGGCTGCACAACTGGCTGCGGCACTTCGGGATGGAGGGCAAGGGCCTGCCGTATCGCGACGATGCGACTCGCGAGCGCGGGCTGGAGCATCCGGGGCTGCACGCGTCGGGGCACGCGACGGCGGGCGACCTGCTGGAGCTGATCCAGGAGATCGCGCCGCAGACGATGGTGAGCATACACACGGAGAGCCCAGGGTACTTCGTCGAGGGGTTGAAGGGGAGCGGGATAGAGGTTATCGTGCCGGAGTACGCGGAGCGGTTGGAGATCAAGTAGGGGCGGTGTCATATGGAAGCACTCGTTGTCATCCTGCTGGTGGTGCTGATCGGCGTCGTCGGGTTGCTGGCGTGGGAGCGGCTGCGGGCGCCGCGCGTCGACACGCGGGCGGAAGTGGCGCAGGCGATGGCGATAGCGCAGCAGTCGCTGGAGCAGCGCATCGAAGGGCTCGACCAGCGGCTGTCGGCGGGGCTGAACAGCGTCCAGCAGACGATGAACACGTCGTTCGCGTCGACGTCGGAGACGATGCGCAACGTGGGCCAGCAGCTCGGGCGCCTGGAGACGTCGAGCGCGCAGATGCTGGAGGTCGGGAAGAACATCGGGCAGTTGCAGGACATCCTGAAGCCGCCGAAGATGCGCGGCGGGTTCGGCGAGCTGCTGCTGGAGAACCTGCTGACGCAGATCCTGCCGCCGGAGAACTATCGCTTCCAGTACCGCTTCCGCAACGGCGAGATGGTCGACGCGGTGATCTGCCTGGGGAGCGGCCTGGTGCCCATCGACTCGAAGTTCCCAATGGAGAGCTTCAATCGCATGCTGGCGGCGGAGACGGACGAGGAGCGGGCGTCGCTGCGTCGCGGCTTCCTGCGCGACGTGCGCGCGCACGTCGACGCGGGCGCGAAGTACATCATGCCGGACGAGGGCACGTTCGAGTTCGCACTGATGTACATCCCGGCGGAGGGCGTGTACTACGAGACGTTCTCGCGGGAGGACATGGTCGGCGAGGGGGAAGGGCCCTGCGCCTACGCGATGGGACGGCGGGTCATCCCGGTGTCGCCGAACAGCTTCTACGGCTATCTACAGGCGATAGTGCTCGGGCTCAAGGGGTTGCGCGTCGAGGAGCGGGCGCGGGAGATCATCGACCACCTGGCACGGCTGGGGAAGGACTACGAGCACTTCCGCGCCGAGTTCGGCGTGCTGGGGACGCACCTTGGGCACGCGAAGACGAAGTACGACGAGGTGGACAAGCACGTCGGGCGCTTGGGCGACCGGCTGCTGTTGCCGCTGCAATCGGGGTGGGAGCAGTTGCCGGAGCAGTTGCCGCTCGACGAGTGACCGGCCAAACCCCATCCCGTAGCCGAGACTTTCCAGTCTCGGCGTTCGCCCAGTCATTCCACAGCGCTGCCACACCGGAGACGGGTCGAATGAGCAAACTCAGTCGATACGTGGCCGAGAACAACTGCTATCACGTCACGACGAAGACCAAGGGCAACGCTCCTCTGTTCCGCGACGCCGCGAACGCGGACATCGTCGTTAGGGCGCTCCAATTCCTGCGAATTGACCGCGCGTACCTCCTGGGTTACGTCCTGATGCCCGATCATCTGCACGTCGTTCTCATTCCTAGAGGCGATCAGACAATCTCTCGCCTGATGCGGACTATCAAGGGATACGTCTCTCGCGTCATCAATTCAGAACGAGGCGCTACCGGCTCACTTTGGCAGCCCAGCTTTCATGATCGCGTGATGCGCAACGAGCGTCACTTGCTGGAAACGCTGGACTATATTCATCGAAATCCGCTCGTCGCCGGCCTTGTGATGTCGCCCGAAGAGTACCGCCATTCATCGGCTCACCTAGAGGCGCAGACAGATCTCGAGCTTTTTCTCTAGGGTGGTGAGGCGCGGGAAGTATGGCTTCGGGAGCCCAAGGGCTACGCGGAAGGGGTGGTTTCGCCGAGACTGGAAAGTCTCGGCTACGGGTCCGGGGTACCAGACTCGTTGGCGCCAGGCGGCGTCGGTTCGCCGCCGAGACTAGAAAGTCTCGGCTACGGATTAGGGGCGACAGCCGGGCGCTAGGCGGGCTTGATGGCGTTGACGCGGGCCCGCACGGCGGCCTTGTCCTGGTACCACTGGGCGTTGAGCGCCGTGAACTCCTTCGCGCTGTCCGGCACGTCGTCCTCGGCGAAGATGGCGGTCACCGGGCAGGAGGGCTCGCAGGCGCCGCAGTCGATGCACTCGTTGGGGTCGATGTATAGCATGCGGTCGGCGTCGCCCTCTTCGTGGATGCAGTCGACGGGGCAGACGTCGACGCAGGCGCGGTCTTTGACGTCGATGCAGGGCTCGGTGATGACGTAGGTCATGGGCTTCTAGCACCTCCGGAAGTATTCAAGCCTATTCTAGGGCATCGGCTGCTTAGCGGGAAGCGGAGAGAGGGCCGCAGCGTTGAGCAAGGCCCCGCGATGGCAAGTAGTCGCCGCTAGGCCTGAGAACGTCGTCTTAGACACCGCAGCTCGGCACGGCAAAGACGTGCTACTCCACCACCACGTTCGCCTTCATGAACGGATGCGGTGAGCAGTGATAGCTGAACGTGCCGGCTGTCTGGAACGTGTGCGAGAAGGTCTTGCCCTGCGAAAGGTTCCCGCTGTCGAAGCTGCCGTCGTCGGCTGTGACGCTGTGCGTGGTCGGGCCATTGTTTGTCCAGGTAACGGTGCCGCCCACCTTGATCGTGACAGTCGCGGGCGTGAACTCGAAATCCTTGATCGTCACGGACGTCTCTTGCCCGGCAGCGCCCGGCGTCGACGTGGGCGACTCGGTTGCGGCGGAGGGCGTGCTCGTCGCCTGCGGGGCTCTCGTCGCTGTTGCCTGGGGCGCCTTGGTCGCGGTCGCTGAAGCGGGCGTGGAGGTAGCGCCGTTATCACCACCGCAGGCGACGGCGGCGAGAGCGCCGGCGATTAAGGCCAGAAGCAGCACGGTTAAGGGGATGCGAACTTTGGAGGGCATTAGACGGTCTCCTTTCCGTTTTTCGTCGCCGGCCGGCCCTGGCCGCAGACGTGGGTTTGTATGGTCGTCTAAAGTCAGTATACCATCTGCGGAACCGCCGTGGACGTTGGGAACGCGGGCGCGGGA
>JALHUB010000133.1 GCA_022865685.1 Dehalococcoidia bacterium
AGCACGGCGAACGCCTGCCAGAGGTCGCGGTAGAGCTTCGCCTTCTTGATCTCGTTCATCACTATCCAGTCGCAGGCCCGCAGCGTCTCCAGCTTCTCCGGCGTCACGTCGCCGATGATGCGAATCGACAGCCCCGGGCCCGGGAACGGCTGGCGGAAGACCATCTCCTCCGGCAAGCCGACCTCCAGCCCGACCTGGCGCACCTCGTCCTTGAACAGATAGCGCAGCGGCTCGATCAGCCTCAGCGTCATGTGGCTGGGCAGCCCGCCGACGTTATGATGCGTCTTGATCTTCGCCGCCGCGCCGTCGCCGCCGGGCGAGGACGCGCTCTCGATGACGTCGGGATATGTCGTGCCCTGCACCATGAAGTCGACGCGGCCCAGCTTATCGGCCTCCTCCTCGAAGACGTGGATGAACTCCTCGCCGACGAGGTGGCGCTTCGTCTCGGGGTCGATCACGCCGGCCAGCACTCGCAGAAAGCGCTCGGTCGCGTCAACGTAGGCGAGGTTCATCTTGAGGTTGCGACGAAAGGTGTCGAGGACACGTTCCGGCTCCTCGCGTCGCAGGAGGCCGTTGTTGACGAAGATGCAGGTGAGCTGGTCGCCCACGGCGCGGTGGACAAGCGTCGCCGCGACCGCGGAGTCGACGCCGCCGGAGAGGGCGCAGATGACGTGGCCGTCGCCCACCTGCTCGCGAATGCGCTCAATGCTCTCCGCGACGAAGTTCGACGGCGTCCAGTCGCCGCGACAGCCGCAGACGCGGTAGAGGAAATTGCGGATGATCTGCTTGCCCTGCGGCGTGTGCACGACCTCCGGGTGGAACTGGAGGCCGAGCATGCCGTGATCGTTGCCCATGACCGCGACGGGCGAGTTGTCGGAGTAGGCGAGGGAGCGGAAGCCGGACGGCATCTGTGTGATGCGGTCGCCGTGGCTCATCCAGACGGGGATCGCCGGCGGCAGGTCGGCGAACAGCTCTGATTGCTCCGACTGGTGGATGACGGTGTGGCCGTACTCGTGCTTCTCGCCCGGCGTAACGCGGCCGCCGAGCTGGTGCGCCAGGAGCTGCATCCCATAACAGATGCCCAGTACGGGCAGCCCCTTCTCGAAGATGTAGGACGGCGCTACGGGCGCATTCTCGCCGTAGACGCTGGCCGGACCGCCGGAGAGGACGAATCCCTTGACGTTGAGTCGCGCCACGTCCTGCCAGGGGGCGTTGTAGGGCACTATCTCGCAGTAAACGTTGCACTCCCGGATGCGGCGGGCGATGAGCATGCTGTACTGCGAGCCGAAATCGATGACGACGACGGTCTCCGGGCCGGCGCCGGCGGGCGCCTCGCTGAGCACGGGCTGCTCACCGCTCTTCTCGCGCGCGATCTCGAGGTATGTGGACACCTCGATGTCATCGCTTGTGGGTACGCGATGGCCGCCGCTCTGCGAATGGGTCATTGCCGGTCCTGCGTCGAAAAGGGGGTGAATGGCTTGTAGGGGCGGGGCCCTGCGCCCGCCCGGAATTCGCATCGTAGCCGAGACTTTCCAGTCTCGGCCGGCTACCAGAACGCGGAAAACCTCCCGCATTCCGTCATCGACATCAGGATACCAACCTGCTATACTCGGCGTCAAGAAAGCGTCCTCCCCTTTCATCTTTTTGTCTATGCGCGTTCTCAATTGGGCTGAATCTCCGGACGCGACCCTGACTGCGGCGGTCGAGTGTCTGAAGCACGGCGGGCTGGTAGCATTTCCGACGGATACGCTCTACGGACTTGGGGCCGACGTCGGCAGCGACGGAGCCGTTCAGAGGCTATTCCAAGCGAAAAGACGGTCACCTGGAACACCACTGCCGATTCTGATCGCGTCCGTCGAGCAAGCGGCGACGTTGACGACGGGCATGCCTGCCTTAGCGTTAAAGTTAGGTGATCTCTTCTGGCCGGGGCCTCTGACAATGGTACTGGAGCGATCGCCGGCCTTCCAATCGTCGGCGCTGGCGGGAAGCGCCGCCGTGGCGCTCCGCGTGCCGGACCATGCCGTGCCGCTGGCCCTGATCCGTGCGTTCGGACAGCCAATCACGGGCACCAGCGCCAACCGCTCGGGGCAGCCCGCGCCACGCACAGCGGACGAAGTCGTCGAGCAGCTTGACGGCGACATCGACGTCGTGATCGACGGCGGGCCGTGCCCTCTCGGCGTCGAGTCGACGGTGGTAGACTTAAGGAGCGGTGTGCCTCGTATCCTGCGCGAAGGGGCCATCCGCCGACAGGAACTGGAGTCGGCCGCCGGTCTGCCATTCGACCTTGCGGAGGAATGACATGCGGCTAGCCATCGGCAGCGACCACCGCGGGTTTCGCCTGAAGCAGACGCTGATGCAGCACCTGGCAGCGGCGGGCCACGTCGTCGCCGACTTCGGCTGCTATGACGAGAACGCCGTCGACTTCACCGACATCGCCATCCCCCTCTCGCAGGCCGTGGCGGGTGGCGAAGAGGACCTCGGCTTCCTGATTTGCAGCAACGGCGTCGGCATGACGGTCTGTGCCAACAAGATCAAGGGCATTCGCGCCGCCCTCTGCCACGACACGTTCGCCGCCCGGCGCGCCCGCCAGCACACCAACGCCAACGTCCTCTGCCTCGGCGCCTGGTGCATCGGCGAGGGCGTGGCGAGAGACGTCGTCCACGCGTTCCTCGCCGGCGAGTTCGAGGGCGGGCGTCATAGCAGGCGTCTGGAGAAGCTCGAGGCGCTCGAAGCGCACTGGGGCGAACCCACGGACCCAGCCGCGAGGAAGGACGCGTAGTCTTCGCCGTGAGAGCCACAGACAGGGATGCCGCGCTCCAACCGCTACTCGACCGCTACGGACGGCGTATCGAGGCCGAGTTGCGACACGCCTTCGAAGGCCGCAATCTTGTCCACTACAGCCTTATGCGCTATCACCTCGGTTGGGAGGACCGCGACGGCCATCCCCAGGATGCGCGGCACGGCAAGCTGCTGCGTCCGCTGCTCTGCGTCGCGAGTTGCGAGGCCGTCGGGGGAGAAGCCGAGACGGCGTTCCCGCTCGCCGCGGCGGTCGAGCTTCTGCACAACTTCAGCCTCATCCACGACGATATTGAGGACCAGAGCCCACAGCGGCACGGACGCGACGCCGTCTGGCGGGTCTGGGGCATCGCGCAGGCGGTGAACGCCGGCGACGGCATGTTCGCTCTGGCGCACGTTGCGCTCGACCGGCTATCGGAGGCCGGCGTCGATGCGCAGCGCGTGCGGGCGGCAACCCACCTCCTGGACACGGCTTCCCTGCGTCTCTGCGAGGGACAGTACCTCGACCTGGCCTTCGAAGAGCGACTCGAGGTGTCCTGCGCCGATTACCTGACGATGGTCCACGGCAAAACGGCCGCACTGATGGCCGCGGCGGCGGGAAGTGGCGCGCTCGTCGGCGAGGCGCCGCCGGGTGTGGGCAGCGCCTTCGAACAGTTCGGTGAGAAGTTGGGATTCGCCTTCCAGGTGCGCGACGACGTCCTCGGCATCTGGGGCGAGAGCAGGGAGACCGGCAAGCCGACCGGCGAAGACATACGCGCACGCAAGAAGTCGTTCCCCGTTGTCTACGCGATGGAGAGCGCTGCCGCCGGCGACGGCGAGGAGTTGCGCACAATCTACGGCAAGGACAAGCTGAGCGAAGAAGACATTGCCACAGCGTCGCTGCTCCTTGAACGCGCCGGAGCGCGGGCGCACAGTGAGGAGACGGCTTCGCGCTATGCCGCGGGGGCCCTGCAATGCCTCGCGGGCATCGACCTGGCGCCGGACAGACGCCACGACCTGGAGCTCCTGGCGGACTATTTCGTCAACCGCGAGGCGTGATCGGCTTGACGGAGGGGACCGATGAACAAGATGACAATCCGTGACATCGATGGCCAGGGCAAGCGGGTGCTGGTGCGCGTCGACTTCAACGTGCCCTTCGACAAAGAGACCGGCCGCATCCTAGACGACAGCCGGCTGCGCGCCGCATTACCCACAATCCAGTACCTTCGCGAGCACGGCGCGCGCGTCGTCCTCTGCTCGCACCTGGGCAGACCGAAGGGGAAGGTCGTCGAGGAGCTGCGGATGTCGCGCGTCGGCGTCGGCGACCGCCTGAGCGAGTTGCTGGGAGCGCCGGTGCACACGCTCTATCACGTTATCGGGCCAAAGGCCGTCGAAGCGACGCAGGCGCTGAAGCCGGGCGAGGTGATCCTGCTGGAGAACGTCCGCTTCTTCCCGGAGGAGGAGGCGAACGACCCTAAGATGTCACACGCGCTGGCGGAGCTGGCCGACATCTACGTTGACGACGCCTTCGGCACGGCCCATCGCGCGCACGCCTCGACGGTCGGAATCGCATCGTACCTGCCTGCCGTGGCCGGCTTCCTCATGGAAAAGGAGATCGACTACCTCGACAAAGCCCTCACCAACCCGGCGCGGCCCTTCGCGGCGATAATCGGCGGCGCCAAGATAAGCACCAAGATCGGCGTCCTGCGCAACCTCCTGTCGCGGATCGACTGCCTGATCGTCGGCGGCGGCATGGCGTCGACGCTCCTGAAAGCGAACGGCGTCGACGTCGGCGAATCGCTGGTGGAGGACGACCAGTTGGACACGGCGCGCGACCTGATGGAGCAGGCGGACGAGAAGGGCATTCCGCTGTTCCTGCCCGAGGACGTCGTCGTTGCCGACCGCATCGCCGAGGACGCTCTCTCCGAAGTCGCGTCAGTCGACGACATACCGCAGGACATGCGTATCGTCGACGTCGGACCGGACACGGTCGCGAGCTTCCGCGAGGCGGTCGAGGACTGCATGACGGTCATCTGGAACGGCCCCCTCGGCGTCGCGGAGTATCCGGCATTCGCCAAGGGGTCGCTGGGCATGGCGGAAGCGCTCGCCTCCCTCAATGCGACGACAATTGTCGGCGGCGGCGAAACGGTAGCGCTGATTCACGATGCCGGGCTGGAGGACAAGTTCACCCACGTCTCGACCGGCGGCGGCGCGTCGCTGGAGTACCTGGAGGGCAAGACGCTGCCGGGCGTTGCCGCCCTGATGGACAAGAAGTAGGAGACGCCATGGACCTGGAAGTCATCCGCGAGCTCGTGGTCAAGAACGACAGCAAGATCGTCCTGCTCGTCATCGACGGCCTCGGCGGGCTGCCTAACCCTGAGACCGGCCGCAGCGAGCTGGAGGAGGCGAACACCATCCACCTCGACAGGCTGGCCGCCGACGGCCTGTGCGGGATGACCGTGCCGGTCGGGCTGGGCATCACGCCGGGCAGCGGTCCGGGCCATCTCGCCCTCTTCGGCTACGACCCGCTCAAGTACCGCGTCGGCCGCGGCGTGCTGGAGGCGCTGGGCATCGACTTCGACCTGAGAAAGGAAGACCTGGCGGCCCGCGGCAATTTCTGCACCATCGACTCACAGGGCCTCATCACGGACCGGCGCGCAGGGCGCATCAGCACTGAGACCTGCGCCGCCCTCTGCGAAGGGCTGAGCGGCATCAAGCTTCCCGGCGTCCAGGTGTTTGTCCAGCCGGTGCGCGAGCATCGCTTTCTCCTCGTGCTGCGCGGCGAAGGGCTTGCCGAAGGCATCGCCGACACCGATCCGCAGCGCCTGGGCATGCCGCCGCTGCCGGCGCAGGCGCAGTTGCCCGAGGCGGAGGCGACGGCGCGTCTGCTGAACGACTTCGTCGCGCAGGCCCGCAAACGCCTCGCCGACAAGCATCCGGCGAACATGCTCCTCCTGCGCGGCGTCTCGAAGTGGCCGGACCTGCCCCACATGGGCGACGTCTTCGGCCTCAACGCGGTCGCGGTCGCGGTCTATCCCATGTACCGCGGCCTGGCGAAGCTCGTCGGCATGACGGTGCTCCCCACGGGCATGGCCATCCAGGACGAGCTGGCGACGGTGCAGGAGCACTGGCAGGACTTCGACTTCTTCTTCATCCACTACAAGACCACCGACTCCCGCGGCGAGGACGGCGACTACGACGCCAAGGTCGCGGCGCTGGAGGAGGTCGACAGCGTCATCCCCGGCATCCGCGACCTCTCCCCCGACGTGCTCATGGTCGCCGGAGACCACTCCACACCGTCGCTACTGGCCGGCCAGAGCTGGCACTCCGTGCCCTTCGTCATGTGGTCGCGCTGGTGCCGCACCGACAGGGCAGAGACATTCGATGAGAACGCCTGTCGCGCCGGTGGCCTCGGCACTTTCCCTGCGACGGCGGTTCTGCCGCTGGCCCTCGCAAACGCCCAAAGACTGACGAAATACGGAGCATAGCGAAGTGAAACGAACACCCATCATCGCTGGCAACTGGAAGATGCACACGATAACCGACACCGCAGTCGACCTCGCGCGCGCCGTCAGGCATCGCGTCGACGGCGTCCAGGGCGTCGAGAAGGTGGCCTGTCCGCCCTTCCCATTCCTTGCGCAAGTGGCCGGCGTCCTCAGGGGCAGCTCGATAAAGGCCGGCGCCCAGAACCTGCACTGGGAGCCGCAGGGCGCCTACACCGGCGAAGTGAGCGCGCCCATGCTCCAGGGCATCGTCGAGTTCGTCATCATCGGCCACTCCGAGCGCCGCGCCTATTTCTGCGAGACCGACGAGACGGTGAACAAGAAGGTGAAGGCTGCGCTCGCCGCCGGTCTGCGCCCGATACTCTGCGTCGGCGAGACGGAGCGCGAGCGGGAGGACGGCAAGACAAACGAGGTGCTGATCCGGCAGACACGTGGCGCTCTCGCAGACGTCGATCTCCCGACCGGCTTTGCCATCGCCTACGAGCCCGTCTGGGCCATCGGCACGGGTAAGGCCGCGACCGGCGCCATGGCAAACGAGGCAATCGCCCTCATACGCTCGCAGGTCACCGCCGTCTCCGACGCCGCCCGCGGCGAATCGCTGCGCATACTCTACGGCGGCAGCGTCACGCCCGATAACATCGCCGAGTTCATCCGAGAGCCGGATATCGACGGCGCGTTGGTCGGAGGCGCCTGCCTCAAGGCCGATTCCTTCGCCAGCATCGTCGAGCAATCGGCGCGCATCTCCGCCGCCAAGTAGCCCATGGGCGAGACTCCCCAGAGACCTCTTATCGCCATCGCCGGTCCGACTGCGAGCGGCAAGAGCGGCCTCGCGTTCCGGCTGGCGCTCGCCTTCGACGGCGAGATCGTCGGCGCGGACTCGCGACAGGTCTATCGCTACATGGACATCGGCACCGCGAAGCCCACGCCCGAGGAGCGCGCACGCGTCCCGCACCGGCTGATCGACGTCGTCGACCCCGACGGCGAGTTCAGCCTCGCGCAGTACCTGGAGCTGGCGCGTGAGGCGTTGGGCGACATACGGCGACGCGGCAGGACGCCGTTCCTCGTCGGCGGCACCGGCCAGTACGTCTGGGCCATCCTCGAGGGCTGGCAGGTGCCGCGCGTCCCACCGGACCCGGAACTGCGACGCTTGCTCGAAGAGAGGGCGAAGCGCGAGGGCGTCGACGCCCTGTATCGCGAGCTCGCGGCCATCGATAGTGAAGCTGCTGCCCGCATCGACCCCCGAAACGTGCGGCGCGTCGTGCGGGCGCTGGAGGTTCATCACCTGAGCGGCGAGGCGATATCGTCACGCGCGGCGAAGTTGCGGCCGGAGTTCGAGCCGCTTATTCTAGCTATTGACCAGCCGCGCGATGAGCTCTACCGGCGCATCGACGAGCGCGTCGACAGGATGATCGGGTTGGGGCTCGTCGACGAGGTGCGCTCGCTGCTGGAACGCGGCTACGGCGCGGACTTGCCGCCGATGTCCGGCATCGGCTACCGGCAGGTGTGTGCCCACCTTCGCGGCGAGATGACGCTCGCGGAAGTCGCGGCGAAGATGAAGACGGAGACGCACCGGCTGGCGCGGATGCAGTACACCTGGTTCCGACGCGACGACCCGCGCATCCACTGGGTCGACGCGTCGGCCGGTGACCCGTACGATGAGGCGGCCCGTGTCATCGACCCGTTCCTTCGCGGAGAGGAGTCATGAGCAATGAACACTGAGATAGATACGCTGAGTCGCCAGATCCGGTCGCTGCTGAGTCGCGTCTGCGACTCTCTGGCGGGGCTAAGCGAGGCTCAGGTCAACTGGCGTCCGCCAATCGCCGGGAGCAACAGCGCATACGCAATTGCGGCCCACACGCTGGGCAACGCCCGCGCCTGGGTGCTGGGCATCGCCTGCGGCCAGCCCGTCGAGCGCGACCGGCCGGCGGAATTCCGCGCCTCCGGACGCGACGCCGCCGCGCTACTCGCCGACGCCGCGCGCCTGTCCCCAGAAATCGACGCCGCGCTCTCCGCCCTGGCGCCGTCGGATCTGGACCGGCGCCTCGTGCCGTCGCCGGTTCTGTGGGGCGAGGGCGAACCGCTTGAGATATCGGTGCGGGAGGCCCTCCTCCACGTTGTAGAGCACGCCTCCATCCACCTCGGCCAGATTCAGATCACCCGCGACCTGGCTCTGAAGGAAGCGTGAGATGCACTTTGCCAAGATGCATGGCACCGGCAATGACTTCGTCCTGATCGAAGCTAAGGGCGACGAGCACGACTGGCCGCGACTCGCCGTCGCCATGTGCGACCGCCACTTCGGCGTCGGCGCCGACGGCATCCTGCTCGTCCTGCCCTCCGACAGGGCGGCCGTCCGCATGCGCGTCCTCAACCCCGACGGCTCTGAGCCCGAGATGTGCGGCAACGGCATCCGCTGCCTGGCTAAGTACGCCGTCGAGCGCGGCC
>JALHUB010000134.1 GCA_022865685.1 Dehalococcoidia bacterium
CAAACATCTCTGGGCAGGAGGGTGGGCAAGAACCGCATTCCTATGGCAGTTGGTGGTGGGGCAGGCGGTATCGGACCAAGACAAAGGGCCACATTTGCCACATTCTTGACAGCGGACGCTTCCCCCTGCTACGTATAACTTGAAGCGATGATCGCTCTAATCGGCGGCACGGGTCCCGAGGGAAAGGGGCTGGCGCTGCGGTTCGCCGCTGCCGGCGAGATCGTCATGATCGGCTCGCGCTACAAAGAGCGCGCGGTCGCCGCAGCCGAGGAGGTGCGCCGGCGTGTGCCGTACGCCTGGGTGCGCGGCGCCCTCAATCGACGGGCCGCGCGCGAGGCCGACATCATCGTCATCACCGTCCCCTTCGAGGGCCACGCCCGCGTGCTGGCGTCGCTGCGCAACCACGTCGCCGGCAAAATGGTAATCGATACCGTGGTGCCGCTTGCGTTCAAGAAGGGGCGGATCGACGTCGTCCCCGTCGAGGAGGGATCGGCGGCGGAGCAGGCGCAGCGCATGCTGCCCGACGCGCGGGTCGTCGCTGCCTTCCTCAATCTGAGCGCCAGCGAGCTTGCCGCCATCGACCGGCCGCTCGACGCTGACGTCGTCGTCTGCGGCGACAACGTCGCTGCCCGCAACGCGACGATGGCGCTGATCAATCGCATCCCCGGCCTGCGCGGCGTCAACGGCGACGGCCTGGCCAGCGCTCACCACCTGGAGGAGATAACCGCGCTCCTGCTCACCCTCAATCGCATCTACAAGAAGCAGACCAGCATCAGGATCACGGGTATCTGACGATGCCGCCCCAAGCCGGGTCGAGGCTGCCGGAGGTGCGCATCGTCGGCGTCACCGGCCTGCCCGAAGTGGCGCCCGGCGACGACATCGCCGCGCTCGTCCTCGACGCCGCGGTGGCGCAGGGAACGCCGCTGCTCGACGGCGACGTGCTTGTCGTCACTCAGAAGGTCGTCTCGAAAGCGGAGGGCCGGCTGGTGGAGCTGCGGACGGTCGAGCCGTCGGAGATGGCGCGGGAGTACGCCCACCGCTGGGGGAAGGACGCCCGACAGGTCGAGGTGGTGCTGCGCGAGGCGAGCCGCATCGTGCGCATGGACAGGGGCGTCCTCATCGTCGAGACGAAACACGGCTTCGTTTGCGCTAACGCCGGCGTCGACGCCTCGAACACGGGCCGTCCGGGCTTCGTGGCACTGCTGCCCGAAGACCCCGACGCCTCGGCGGAGCGCATCCGCGCCGAAGTCGAGCGGCGGACGGGCGTCCGCGTGTCGGTGATCATATCCGACAGCTTCGGGCGGCCCTGGCGCGAGGGGATCGATCAGGTCGCGCTGGGGGTCGCCGGTCTTCTGCCGCTGCGTGACTACACGGGCCAGGCTGACCCCGACGGCTACGAGCTGCGGGTGACGCAGGTGGCGCTGGCGGACGAGATGGCGGCGGCGGCGGAGCTGGTCATGGGCAAGCTCGACCGCGTGCCGGCGGCGATTGTCAGGGGGTACGCCGTGCCGCCGGGCGCGGGCAGCGGTCGCCAGCTACTGCGCGAGCCGGAGAAAGACCTTTTCCGCTAGGCAGCCGCATTCGACGAGGCGGTTCGATTGGAGCAGGAAACCTCCCCGACGCTTGACGATCTGAGGACCGAGCCCTCGCCGGTGCCGGGCGTCAGCCGCAACGTCTTCGTGCTGGGGCTCGTCAGCTTGGCGACGGACGTCGCCAGCGAGATGCTCTACCCGATCATACCCATCTTCCTGACCGTCACCCTGGGCGCGCCGGTCGCCTTTCTCGGTCTCATCGAGGGCATAGCCGAGGGCACCGCCAGCCTGATGAAGGTCGGCTCCGGCTGGTACTCCGACCGGCTATCGGTGCGCAGGCCGCTCGTCGCCGCCGGTTACGGGCTATCGGCGGTCGGCAAGGTCTTGCTGGCGACGGCGTTCCACTGGCCTCAGGTGCTCATCGCCCGCACGACGGACCGCTTCGGCAAGGGGGTGCGCACCTCGCCGCGCGACGCCCTCATCGCCGATTCGTCGCTGCCGGAGGTGTACGGGCGGTCGTTCGGCTTCCACCGGGCGGCGGACACTGCCGGCGCGGTGATCGGGCCGCTGATCGGACTGGCGATATTGCAGATCGTCGGTCAGCACCACCTGCGGCCCGTGCTGCTGGCCGCGACCGTGCCGGGCGTCCTCAGCGTCGGGCTGCTCGTCTTCGTGCGAGAACGGCGCCGCCCGCCGAAGCCCGAAAAGAGCGCCGCCGCGGCTGTCGCCAGGATCGATCTCTCCGGCGCGAGCCCCGTGTTCTGGACGTTCTTCAGCATCAGCCTCCTCTTCGCGCTGGGCAACTCCAGCGACACGTTCCTCATCCTGCGGGCCAAAGACCTGGGGCTCAGCCTGTCGGTCGTCATCCTGATGTACGTGGTGTACAACGCCGCCTACAGCCTGCTGTCGCTGCCCGCGGGCATCGTCGCCGACAGGATCGGCAAGCGGCGGCTGGTGACCGGCGGCTTCTTCGTCTACGGGCTGGTGTACATGGGGTTCGCGCTTGTCGGGCAGGGGAGCGCCGTCTGGCCGCTGTTCCTCGTCTACGGCGTCTACATGGCCTTCACCGACGGCCAGGCCCGCGCGATGGTGGCGGAGCTATCGCCGGAGGAGCGTCGCGGGACGTTTTTGGGGCTGTATCACACCGGTATCGGCCTGATGGCGGTAGCGGCGAGCGTGATCGCCGGGGTGCTGTGGGACGTTGTCGGCAAGCCGGCGCCGTTCTGGCTGGGGGCCTCGACCGGCTTCGCGGCCGCTGCGCTTATGCTCCTACTGCCGCGTCAGAGGGCTCCGTAGGCCTACTCTATTTCACCGTCTGACCGACGGTACGGCGTCATTGCCTGCGCTGCCGAGAGCGAGCCGGAGAGAAACGCTTTTTGATGTCGTCGAAAATGGCTCTGACTTCTGGAGGGATCTGTTTTGCGTCCATTCTGGAAGCGACGTACTGACCCAGTGCTACCTTCCATCCTGGCTGGTTTCCCTTCTCTTCCTTGATCAGACGATCTAGTTCCTCGGCACAGTTGTCGTCTCGAATAACGTCCGGGATCTCCTGCAATCCGAACACATCTCGAAGAGCGGCCCTGATGAGATCCCGCGGATAATAGTCTTCAATGCAGTGCTTGGGCAAGACCCTGATCTTGGACCTGTCAATCTTAAGCTTGCTCTCCAGCTCATCACGGACGGCTCCACCGTGAGCATCGAGAACGACCATGTATTCGGCAGGCGCGTACTCCATCACTTCGATCCAGGGGCGCAAGAAGCGTATCACTTGGCTATCACCACCCACGGCCACCATCCCAACTCTGGGATTAGCGCGCAGCAAAAGCCCCATCTTCTCGGCCCAGATGGGGAATACAGCCTCTTTCTCGGTCCCGCCCTCCACAAACAGCACGAAGTCCTTTAGGAAGATATCGCTGGGAACCATTCCTAACTCGGCCATCATCAACTTTATCTGTTCTGGCGTCTTCATCAGTTGGGCGGTCGTTTCAAGGTCTTGGATTGTGAACAGCCAATTGCAGGCATCTTCCGCCTTGTCGACGAACATAGGCGAATGTGTACTTAGGATAATCTGGTTCGCGCCCGCGTTCTTTTGGAACGCCTCAAAGACCTGCTTCCCAAGACCAGGATGGAGATGTATTTCGGGCTCCTCGACACCCACAATGCCCTTTGCCTGAATGACGTGCCACCATAACTGAAGCACGGACTGTTCTCCGCCGCCGACCTGCTCGTGTGGCAACCTTATCTGCGAATGCCAAAACTGAAACTGCGTGGGATTGGGGTCCAGATCCTTGCCGAGCAGTGCTCCGATGTCCTTCTTGATGCGATACCAGGTTTTTTCCGCCGTACGCGCCTGGCTTATCCCAAGCTGCGTCAGAGCGTAGGCAACGTCCGGGTTCAGCATGGATGCCCTGGCGCTGCCGCTGGATGGCACGTGGCGTGATGCTGGGATCAGCGTGAAAGCGGCCTGCAGGAATTTGACGATCCTCTCCAGCACGTCCGGTGCGGCCGCGTCATCGCCCTCAAAGAATGCCCAAAGCTCGGGAGCCTCTGTTTCCTCGGGTATCCTGGCCGCGATCTGCAGATTGCGCGCTGCCGCCCAAGAATCCGGGTCCTCGTCTTTGAAGTCCGTGGAGACAGTGAGATGCCCTTCGCGGGCCAAGTTGGTGAAATCCTCGTCCGAGTCGAATGCCACCGCGCTGCCTTCTTTCCACAGCAGCTCGCGGCCACCGTCCTGCGAGACGTCGTCCTTCCCGAATACGTAAAGTGCCCAGGCCGGAACAGGGGATGGCGGGAGTGTCTTTCCCGCAC